>DASXWF010000088.1:0-2012 GCA_036503835.1 Polyangiaceae bacterium
CCCAACGACGCGGCGGACCAGCAAGCGGCGATTCAGGTCGTTCCCGAGGTGCTGAACCGGTTCACGATCGGGGACGAGGCAATCGAGTTCTCGCGCGTCGAGGACGAGGACGGAACGCCCGGATACGTGATCGTCCAGCAAGCACCGAGCAACCTGACCTCCGGCCTCTTCGATCGGGTCTTGAACGTCGAAGAGGACCTGACGCTGCTCGAGAAGTTCTATGCGATCGCGCCCGAGCACGAGGCCCCGAACCCGGCCCTCGTTGAGCTCCACACGCAGCAGGTGCGTGCCCTCGGCCGCGCGGACGCCGGCATCCGCCGGATCGCGCTCGGGCCCGCTCCTTTGGTGGACAAGGACGCGGTGTCGACGTGCGTGGCCAACGTGTTCCCGAGCAGCGAGGCCCCCTGGTCCAACGTACTTTCCCGCGGTCCGGGGAACATTCTTTCCGTGTGCACCCTCGCGGCGACCGCCTGCAACCAGTACACGACGATGGCCATGGTGGGCGGATCCTGCACGCAGGGTACCGCCGGCACGGCGTCACCGGGCTACAGCTACAAGTCGCAGGGCGGCAGCTGGCGTACGGTCGTGCTCAGCACGAACATGCGCGTCAACCAGAAGATCCGCGTCTACTGGGAGTCTTCCCTGCCGACCGTCTCGAAGCCGCGGGTGCTCCAGATGAGCAATTCGGTGCTCACGGGCGTCGGGAACATGACCGTTACCGTGCACTCGGCGACGCGCGTCGGCCCGATCGTACCTTGAGTTTCCGCGGCGTTCGCGTGCTCTCCCGCCAACGCACCCGACGCCCCCCGGAAATGCGCAACGCCGGCCCTCACTCTCGAGGGCCGGCGTTAGAACGAAAGGCGAAGCTCTGCCGCACGCACGAAAGCCGACGCAGCCGGCTGGAACCCCCAGTGTTCGACCGTGCAGGTGCGTGGTGCGCTCGCGGAGGTGCGGAGCACGTTGACCGAATTGCCGGCGTCGTGACGGATGCGCCTTGAAACGGCCGTGCCCGCGTTCACGGCCCAGATCGGTCGTCGCAGCGGGCTCATCACCTCGTGCAACGGAAGTACGAACGGCAGGTGGATGTGCCCGGCCAGAATCACGTCGGCGCCTGCTTCGGACCACACGCGCACGGCCTCCTCGCCGCCGTGCGCCACGTTGTGCCCCTCCGAAGCGCGGGGCACCGCGACCGGCTGATGCAAGACCACGATCCGAACCTGAGCGGACGTCGCGCGGCGCAATTCGCCCGCCACGCGCTCGCGCTGACCTTGCGAGATCTCGCCGTCCACGTGCCGGTAGCGGCGCGTCGTCTTCACCGCCAGGACCAGACAGTCCGGGGAGCTGAAGCGCGGTTCGAGCTCGTCACCGAACGCGACACGGTAGCGCGCATACGGATCCAGGAGCCGCGTCGCGAAATCGAACAACGGAATGTCGTGGTTGCCCGGAATCGCGAGGACGTGAGGGACCTGCACGTCGCGTACGAATTCGGCCGCCGCGGCGAACTGCGACCGGCGCGCGCGCTGGGTGATGTCGCCGCTCAGCACCAGCAAGTCGGGGCGACACTCGCGCGCCAGCGCGACGAGCGCCGTAACGACCGGCGCTCGTTCCGTGCCGAAATGAGGATCGGAGACCTGGAGGATGAGCGTCACCCCGGGTCCTCCCGCGCCTCGGCCGGTCGGATCAAGAGCAGCGGGTGCGGGGCGACGCGGAACGTCAGCGGGAGCTTCGTCGAGAGTACCTCGCCGTCCGCTGCGACCTTGAAGCTGCGACGACCGAGGCGCGGGCGCACCGTCATGCGCTCGAGGCCGAAGCTCGTGACCTCGGGCGCCTCACCGAGCCGCCCGAGCACCCCGCGCACGGCGAGCTTCAACATCCCGAGCGAGCTCGCCGGGCGCACCACGACCGCCACCAAACGATGCCGCTCCGTGAGATCGCGGTCCGGAATTCCCGCCCGCTCGAGCTGGAGCCGGTTGTTCCCGACGAACAAGGTCGGAGTGACGAACGAACGCCGG
>DASXWF010000089.1:0-5540 GCA_036503835.1 Polyangiaceae bacterium
GTGCGGCGACGTGCTCCTTGTGGGCCTTGAGCTCGGTGAGCTTGGAGTTGAGCTGAAGAATCTGATTTCTGAGCATGTTCGACTGGTCGTCGAACGAAACGCTGAGCAGGTTGTTGCGCTTCTTGAAATCGTGAAGCTCCATCTCCTGCGATTCGAGATCGGTCTTCAGCTTGTCGAGCTGCGTATCGAGCCAGTCCGCGGTCTTGGTCGCCGAATCCAGGCTCGAGTCGAGGTTCTGGTCGACGTAGACCTCGAGCAGCGTCGAAAGCAGGCGCTGCGCGCGGTCGGGATCCGAATCACGGAGCGTCACCTGCGTGAGGCGGCTGTCCTTGATCGGGCTCACCGTGAGCCGCGAGCGCAACGCCTCCGCGGCGCCGTCCACGGTCGCGTTCGCGGGCGGCAGTCCCTTCGAATCCGGCCGATTGGCGAGGAACGCCGCGTCGCGATCGAGTCCGAGCTTGCGCACCACCAGGGCGGCAATCCGGCGCGACATGATGATCTGCTGCTGCGTCTGGAAATACTCCTGGTTGCTCCAGAAAGCCTCGGTCCCCGCCTCCGTGCCGCCGGGCGCGATGCGGTGTCCGAGCGGCATGATCGGCTGCGGATCGAGCTGAACGGTGGCCGCCGCTTCGTAGATGCGAACGCGGGTCGCCGTGTAGGCGACGCTGCCGCCGATGCCGAGCGCGATCGCGAGCAGGATCAGCACCCAGTGCTTGCGCGCCGAACGCCAGAGCACGACGGGATCGAGCGAAGGCGGAGCAGCGGCTGTCGCGGCGGCGGGAATGATCGAGCGAGTCATGCGCGCACTCCCGGGGAGCTCGTGAGGGCGAGGCCTTCCTGGAACGAGCGCTCCGTTGCCGACTCGGTCGCGGCGGGGGCGAGCTGGCTCTTCATGCGTTCCAGACCGCTGGCGGTCGCGTCCACCAACACTTGCAGCAAAATGGCGGTTTCGGGGGTCACGTCGGCTTCGTCGCTCCGGAAAAGAAAGCGAATCTTGGCTTGGGCCCGGTCCTCACGCCCGATCGGGTAAGCGGCGCGCACGAGATCACGGGAGCTGGAAGGTGGGGGCGTCGTCTCGATGTGGTGAGCGCCGCCGGCGCCCTCGATCTCGACGCGCTCGAGCTCCGACTGCTCCGCCGCGTCGCGCAGCACGCGCAGCACGTCGTCCTCGGTGCGGGCGCTCGTGAGGCGCCGGAGCAGCTCGGGCAAGGCGAGGCGCAGGAGATTGGTGCGGCTGTCGTAGATGCGCGACTTCTGGCGGCGCACGGTATGCAGATACTCGAAGTACCCGACGAAGCGCACGAGGGCGATCAGCACGACGCTGGCGCAAAGCAGCGCGAGCCCCGTCTCCCAGACCCGCCCGAGCGAGACCGCGATGGCGCTTGCCGTGAACACGACGCACACGCCGTAGAGAACCAGCACCGCGCGCCGGTGGGTGAGCCCCAGATCGAGCAGCCGGTGGTGGATGTGCCCGCGATCGGGAGAGAAGATCGAGCGCCGCTCGAGAAAGCGGCGCAACATGGTGAAGAGGGTGTCGAAGATCGGCAGCCCGAGCGCGACCATCGGCACGAGCAGCGAGACGGCGGTCGACGCCTTCGTTTGTAGCGACCCCGCGAGTGAGAGCGTCGCCAGTACGTAGCCGAGAAAGTAGCTGCCCGAGTCGCCCATGAAGATGCGCGCCGGGTTGAAATTGAAAAAGAGAAACCCGGCCAGGACCCCCATCAGACCCGTGGAAAGCAGCGCCACGAACAAGTCACCGTTCATGTACGCGATGACGAAGCTCGTGAGCGCCCCGAAGAAACCGACGCCTGCGGCCAGCCCGTCGAGGCCGTCGATCAGGTTGACCGCGTTGGTGATGCCCACGATCCAGATCACCGTGACGGGGAGGGCAAAGACGCCCATGGAGAACGTGCCGAGGAGAGGCAGTCGAACGGCGTCGATCTGAAAGCCGCAGCTGTAGGCGAACGCCGCGACCGCCACCTGAGCCAACAACTTATGCAGAGCCCTGAGGCCGCGGACGTCGTCCACGGCGCCGATGACGCAGAGCGCGAGCCCGCCGCCGATGATGCCGATGAGCTTGTCGCCTTGGTGGCCCAGGACGACCTGGGAGTAGCCCTGGACTTGGAGCATCGCGAGCACGGAAATCGACCAGCCGACCGCGAGGGCCAGCCCGCCGAGGCGTGGAATCCCCCGCGCATGCACGTTGCGACCGCCCGGAGTCCCCACGGCGCCGAGATGGAGCGCCAGCCGCTTGGCGAGCGGCGTGAGCAGCACGCTCGCGACGAGTGAGACCAGGAAGATGGCTAAGTGACTTCGCATCCCGCTCCAGCGTTGGTTGCGTGAACCGTGCCCTACATTCCGCGAAGGAGCGCAGAGTACGGCCCACACCGGGGGACGTCCACGAAAACCGAACGATTTTCAGCGACATTTCCGCCTCGGCTAGAATGCCTCGGGCGAAGTTGTCCGGTTTTCAGCGTGAGTTTTGGTTCGCGAGCGATTCGCAGAGCTCGAGGATGAACTCAGTGAAGCGCTCCACCTGCGGCTCTTGCTGGAAGAGCTCGAGTGCTCGTGACGTTTCCGCTCGCTTCTTCGCGATCGCTTCGGGCGTGACGCTCTTCATCAGTGCAGCGAGGCTCTCGATGAAGAGAGGATCCCAGGGGGCTCGGCCCGGAAGCCGGAAAGCCCAGTCACCAGGAAGATCGTAAGCCAAGGGGATGCGATTCGTCGCAACCGGCAGGCCGGCCGAAAGATACTCGCTGAGCTTCGTCGTGTAGCGGAAGCTCCCGACGCCATCGACGCTCTGAGGCAGCGTCGCCACGTCGAGCGCGGCGAGATAGTCCGGCACCTCGAGGCGGGGGACGCGGCCGGGCAAGTGCACGCGGCCCTTCAAGCCCCGATCGCGCAACGCCTCGAGGTGGGGACGTCCGGCGCCGTCGCCGAGCACGAGGACGTGCAGGTTTGGCCGCTCGAGCGCGAAGGGCAGCGCCCGGACGAGCTCGAGCCCGTAGCAGTAACCCACACGTTCGGTCCAAGCGAGCGAGCCGGCGATCCCGAAGACGAGCGCGTCCGCGGGGATCTCGAGCTTTTCCCGCACGCGAGCGCGAGCGCGCGCGGCATCTTCGGTGCTTTTCGGGAAGGGTGCCCAGCCGGGGACCGTCATCGCGAGCGGTGCACCCAGCGTGAGCGCGCGGCCCGTCATGTACGGCGACCAACCCACGAAGCCGCTCGCGAAGTGGCAGAGCAGCCACTCGTACACTGCGAACAGCGGATACGCGGAGGGCAGCGAGTTTTTCATGAAGGGCGCGACCGCATCGCCGCTGCTGAGCACGTAAGGCGTGCGAAACAGCGCGCGCGCCGCGAGCACGGCCGCACCCCCGCCGATGCCGGTGCCCTCCATCACGACCAGATCGGGCCGCTCGCGGGCGAGCGAGCGCAACACACCCCAGAAGCTCACGAGCTTGCGGTCACGGCTGAACGGCAGGTAACGCGCCGGAAAGCGCTCGAGCAACGTTCGCAGCCGGAGCTCGTCGTCGAGCACCTGTTCGCCACAGCTGCCCTGGGTCGCGAAGGCGGTGATCTTGGCGTCGGTTGGCTTCACGGAGGATTCCCGGCGCAGGCTACACGCTCCGCGCCGCCGCGGCTCGCTTTCGAACGCGCCCGGCATTGGAGTACGGTGCCCCGACCATGAGCGAGCCGTTCGTCCACCCGTCCGCCGTCGTGGACGAGGGCGTGACGCTCGGTGCGGGCGTCAGCATCTGGCATTTCTCCCACGTGATGACCGGAGCGAGCATCGGACCCGGGTCCATGATCGCGCAGGGCTGCTTCGTCGGAAAAAACGTGACGATCGGGGCCGGTGTGCGGATCCAAAACAACGTGAGCGTCTTCGACGGCGTCACCATCGAAGACGAGGTCTTCGTGGGGCCGAGCGCCGTGTTCACCAACGTGAAGCGACCGCGCGCGTTCGTGCGGCGTGGGCCGCCGTTCGAGCGCATTCTGGTGCGGCGCGGAGCGACGATTGGCGCGAACGCAACGGTGCTCCCGGGTGTCGAGCTCGGGCGGTACGCCTTCGTGGCCGCGGGAGCCCTCGTGCGCGAGAACGTCCCTGCGTTCGCGCTCGTCGCGGGCGTGCCGGCGCGCCCGCTCGGCTGGGTCAGCCGGCGCGGCGAGCGGCTGACCTTCGAAGCGGGCGTCGCCTGCTGCGCCGAGAGCGGCGAGCGCTACCGCCTGACGCCGTCGGGCGTGGAGCTCGACGGTTCGGGCTAGGCGCGCAGTGCGACGGGCTGTCCGATCTTCTTGCCGATGACGCGCTCGAGCGTCGCCCAGAGCTCGTCGCCGGACTTGCTCGCGATCCACGCGCCCCGCTCCGCGAGCCAGTCGAAGTGCCAGGCGTTGCGCTCGGCCGCCATCCAGATCTGACGAGCGGCACGGTGCGAGTTGATGACGAAGCGCGTGCCGTCGCGAAACTCGAGCGTCAGGATGTCGCCCGCGAGCTCCGCTTCGTACGCGTCGTGCTCGAGCGCGTCGAGCGCGCGGACCAGGCGCGCGAGCTCCGGATAGGCGAGCGCTTCGTATTCGGCTTCGGTCACTGGGTTGCGGGCACGCAGGCTCCGCCCATGCAGCGATTGCCCGGGTTGCAGTCGACGTCGCTCTGGCACGGCCAGGCGCATTTTCCGAACTGGGTGTTGCAGCGGTGGGTCAGACAGTTCGCGTCGGCCGTACACGGCAACGCCATCGGTGACGGTTGCGACATCGTGCCCGCGGCCGTGGGCGCGGGACCGGGCGCCGGGGCAACCGGCGGCGCGGTGGGAGCTGGCGCCGGCGCGGTCGGCGCCGGTTGAACGCCGGGAGCTTGCGGGGCGTAGCCGGGAGGCGCTTGGGGCGCGTACATCGGTTGCTGAGGCGGCGGTTGTTCGTCCTTCTTGCAAGCGACGGAGGTGACGAGCGGTACGGCCGTGAGCAGCGCAATCGCGAAGTTTCTCATGACGGTCTTCGTTTCCTGTGGGGGAACTGATTAGTACCACTCCGCTAGATTGCCGAGAAAGCAGATTGCGGAGAAGGTCGAATGGGCTGGTTTCTGGAGCGCGGCGAAAAGGACCGGTGTGGCCGTACGGCAGGCCGGGCGTTCGATGGTATCGTTTGCGTACCACGATGCTGGCTGAGACCTTTCGCGCCCGTGTGGCAGGTCTCGCACTGCTCGCGCTCGCGGTTCCGGCGCGCGCCGAGAAACCGCCCGAGCCGACGCTCGTCTTCGCCGATGTCGACGATGACGACGACGACGGCGTGCCGGACGGCGAGGACGCAGCACCGAGCGGTCGCTCGGCGAACGACGTCTTGTGGCTGCCGGAGCCGCGCGAAGGGGTAGGGAAGGTCGAGACTCCGCTCGCGCGTCTTCTCGCCGGCGAGCGACCCTTTGCGGGCGGATCGAAGCCGCGCGGGCGGCTGGGACTGCAGGGCCTCGGCGCGGGCCTCGCCGAGATCACCCTGGATGGCGCGCCGCTGGCGTTTTGGATCGTCGAGGTCGCCGCGCTCGACGGTCGCGG
>DASXWF010000090.1:0-3789 GCA_036503835.1 Polyangiaceae bacterium
GACGAATCGAGCCCCTGCCGTTGCATGTAGGAGCGCACGCGCTCGAGGCCGGCGGCGTCGTCGTGCGTGTAGGCGCAGACCGGCACGTAGACGGTGGTGGCGGCCGGGTACTCGGCCGCCGAGCCCACGAAGGACGAGCACGTGAAGGGCGCGCGCTGAACGAGGCGCTCGTCGCTGCCGCGCATCGCGCGCACGAAATCCAGGGTCTCGTTTTCGATGTAGCCGTCCGCGATGCTGGATGCGAACTCCAGATCTTCCGCACTCGCCGCGTGGTGCCGGACGTAGACTTTCACGCGGGCCTCGGCGTCGTCCGAGAGGTCGAGGGCGAAGTACTTGAGCTCGTCGAGCTCGGGGCCGCGCCGCAGCACGGTCGACTCGAGGTTGATCCAAGCCCGGGAGAATCCGAGCCGCTCGAGACCCTCGCGGACGAGCGCGTGGGAATGCTCGATGCCGCGCGCCTGCGGATTCAGGTACGCCTTGAACGACGGCGCCTTGCGCGGCGAGAAGACGGCCGAGCTCCAGATGGCGAACGGACCCTGCATGTCCTCCGGGACGAACAGGTCCTCGACCTGTCGGAAGCGCTGCAGGCTCGCGCCGAACTCACGCTCCAGGCGCGCCTGAAACGAGAGCGCGGCGTCGCGGTAGTCGTGGAGGACGGGGCGCGCGGCCTGCGGCTCGAACAGCACGCGGACGTCGACCCGATCGCCCGCCATGGCCACCGAGAACTCGATCGGTGTGTTGTCGTCGCTGACTTCCGAGAACCACCCGCGTGGCTCGGAGCGCGGGCAATCCGCCCACGGCGAAATCAGCTTCTGGAAGGTCTCGACGGCGGCGTCGGTTTCAGCGCCGAAGCGCGCCGCCGTGCAGAGAACCCGGAGCCGAGCGCTGGTATAGTCGATGAGCCGGCTTGCGGCGGGCATCGTTCCCGACGCCGCGCGCAGATCATCGGACTTCGTGTCTTGTTGCGGGGATTGCAAAGGTGCCTCCGTGCGAGTTGCTCGATCCGGCCCCGCTCCCCCCGCACGGGTCTCGCTTTACATGGTCAGAATATTCCTGGTCCTGGCGTCAGAATTCCGCGTGGATCGAAGCGGCGCTTCCAGCGCGCAAGGTCGTCCGCCACGCGCCCGTACTGGCGGCGCCAGTCGTCGCGGCTGAACTCGAGTGAGCCGATCGGATAACGGGTGCCGCCGACGGCGCGTGCTTTCTCGAACAGCGTGCGGTTACGGGCCAGCATTCTGGCGTCGTAGTCGGCGCCCGGATTGGGCGTGGCCGAGGCGGTGAGGATGTCGAACAGGTACACCCACTTGCCTTGCTCCGGCACGCGGAAGAGCGGGCGGTGCAGCTTCGAGCGCTTGAGCGCGAAGAGCAGCATGAAGCCGACGGGACCCACGTCCTCGGGCGTCAGGTTGGGCAGCACCTGGCCTACGTAGGATTCGATCTTGTCCTCCGGGAGGAAGGCGTCGAACCAGGGGTGCGTCAGCGTTTCGAACATACCAATCGAGCTCAAGAAATCTACGATCACGTCAACGCTCAAAACCTGATCGAGATAAGAGGAGTTCGATGCTTCGAGTGCGCTGTAATGCAATCCGCGCAGTAGGCGGTTGTCGTCCGGCGGCCTCGCCGGGTCGAAGTTCTTGATGGCATTCAATTGGTAGACGAACTGGCCCGGCGCGGGGCCGGGCAGCCAGACATTGTAGAGCCCGTCGAACTCGCCGCGATTGAGCAGGGTGCGGAAGTCGGCGAAGAAGGTCGCGTTGTCGGAGTACGTGAGCAGGTAGACGCGCGACTGCGGCGGTGCAGGCACGAGGTCCACCACGGCGCGCGTGATGATGCCGCATTGGCCGAGACCGGCGAGCGCGGCCGAGAAGAGGTCCGAGTTCCTGTGCTCGGAGCACCACTCGCGGTCGCCCTCGCCCGTGACGACCTCCAGCGCCTGCACGCGGTCGACCTGGGCGCCTTGAGCATTCGTGATCGAGACACCACCCATCGAAAGGGTTCCCGCGATCGACAAGTTCGTATATCCGGTGAGCACGGGCGGCGTGAGGCCCATCGGAAAGGTGGTTTGAACCAGCGTTTTCCAGGTCGCGCCCGCGTCGAGATCGGCGCAATGCCGGTCGATCGAATGGATTTGATTGAGTGATCTCATGCTGATCACGAGGCCGCCCCCCGCCTGCGCCTGGCCGAACGTGGCGTGCCCCTGGCCGCGCGCCGCGACCTTGATGCCGCGCGCCTTGCAGAAGCGGATCATCTTCTGGATGTCCTTCACCGAGCCCGGAAACAGCACCGCAACCGGGGTGTTGTGGACCATGTTGCCGAGATCCGTCCCGTAAGCAGCGAGCGAGGAGGGATCCGTGCGGATCTCGCCGTCGAGATCCGGCACGTGGTCGAACGGCGCGGCCTGCGCCTCGGAAATCCAGCAGCGCGCCACCGGGTCGAAGCCGAACACGATGGCAGCCGCACCCACACCAGCCAGTACCCCACGACGAGTCGTCATCGTTACCTCATCCTTCCCGCGTTGCTGTTCGTGTTCTTTCGGAACACGCGACCTCCCAGCATAACTTCAATCACTCCGGCTCGCAACTCGTTTCAACGAATTCAAGAGCATTTGTGACTTAATCACTCAAGAGAGTGAACAAGGTGTCCTTTCTTCTTCATTTTCAGTCACGAGTTCTCCCACGACTTCTCCGCCCGCGAGAGACTGATGGAGCACTCCTTCGCACCCGTTCGGACGTAGTGAGTGTGTGTAGGTGCGCGTCGCAACGTGTGAGCGACGCGGTGCGGCGTTTCTCGCTTAATTCGGGCTCAGTCAACGCCGTACCCGAAGCGGTCACCATGCAGGCTTCTTACTTTGTCGGCTCATTCGTACGCGCTCGGCGCGATATTTCTTTCTCCTTTTACGCAGTTCGGCCGTGATGGGATCGAACGTTTCCGGTTCTTCGGCGTAGCGCTCGGACGCAACGCGAACGAAACGAACGCGTGGCTCCAGTCGAGCCCGGCTCGAGCGCGAGGAGCGCCACGCGCGTTTCGCGCCCCCGCGGCGGCGTAGCCGACGCTAGGCGGGCGCCCGCGCCCGGAGGCCGGAGGCCGAGGACGCGGGACGTGCGGCGCCGAAACCCCGCGGGGGCACCCAATCACATGATCTTGCTTTGGCTTATTTTTTGGAAGGTTCGGAAGCGGCGCAGAGCTCGCGCCGCGCGGCGTCACGTCCAGCTGGACAAGGCGGTGTAATGTCGCCCACGTGGACGGTCCGGATCAGCGGCGCGCGCGGCTCACGGCCTGGTCGCTGAGTTGGCTTTCGTATGCGACCTATTACGTGGGGCGCAAGGGGTTCGGCGTCGTCAAGCTGCCGCTGTCGCGCGAGCTCGGGCTCGACGTGGCGGCGTTGGGGCTCATCGATACGGCGTTTCTGGCGGCTTATACGGCGGGACAGTTCTTGAGCGGGTACGCGGGCGATCGTTTCGGGGCTCGCCGGCTCGTCGGTTATGGGATGTTGGGGTCGGCGCTCGCTTGTGCGCTCTTTGGTCTGTCGAGCGGCCTTTTGGCGCTGGTCGTCTGTTTCGTGCTGAACGGGTTCGCGCAGTCGACGGGCTGGCCCGGCAATACGCGGGTGATGGCCGAATGGACGACCGTGGCGCAGCGCGGCACGGTGATGGGGATCTGGTCCACCTGCTATCAAGTGGGTGGGGTCGCGGCGACGTTTCTCGCGGGGGAGGTGGCGGAGCGGTACGGCTGGCGCGCGTCGTTTCAGGTCGCCGCGGTCGTGCTGTTCGGGGTGGGCCTCGTCGTTCT
>DASXWF010000091.1:0-5877 GCA_036503835.1 Polyangiaceae bacterium
TGGCAGTCGCGTTGCAGGATCGCGAGCCGCGCGTCGAGCTTCGCCGCCGCGAGATCGAGCTCTCCTGCCCGGTCGGGGACCCGACTCGAAAAGTCGTCCTCTTTTCCCGATTCGAAGCGCGCGCGGTAGCTCGGCACGTCGCGCCGCCGCAAGAAGGTCGCCACCGCGAGTCCCCCGCGCGCGCCGCCGAGCAATCGATCCCCCACGATGGCGTCGAGCAACGTGCTCTTCCCGGAGCGGCGCTCGCCGGCCACGACCACCCGGAGCTCCCGGCGCGCGAGGCGTTGCTCCACGTTCTCGAGCGTCCGCTCCACCTCGGAAAGCGCGGCCGGACCGAGCGATTCTTGGTGCTCGAATAGGGCGCGCAGCGTCGCCGGCACCGCTTCGACCGCCGCCAGGAGCGCCGCGCCCTCGTCGTCGCTCGGCGGCGCAGCCGGAGCGCGCGAGCGCCGTGACTCCGCGCTTCGTGGCGACGCTCCGGTGTGCGACATGGTGAGCGAACCCCGAAGAGCCAAAATGACAGAGGTCGAAGTCGCGAGCCAGCCTGTTCCGCCCGCGCACGCGGACCTACATCGGCGACCGGAACGAGTAGTCCTCGGAGCGCCGGAGATGCTACGGCTCTCCGAGCCGATGGACTTCTGGAACGCGCCCGCCCTCCACTGGGGAAAGGAGCCCTACCTGGGCAAGCAGATCCGGCTCCACCACCCGGATCACCTCGGCGCGGTCGCCGTGCTGCACGGGCTCGAGCCCGCGCCTGCGGAGCGCTGCCGCGTGCTCGAGATCGGCTGCGGCGACGCCTGGAACCTCCTGCCGATGGCGGAGGAGCTGCCCGGATCCGAGCTCACCGGCGTCGATCTCGATGCTGCGCGCATCGAGCGCGGCGAGGCGGTGCGCGCGACGCTCGGGCTCGAGAACTTGACGTTGCGCGCCGCCGATTTCACCCGGCTCGACTCGAGTCTCGGGCGCTTCGACTACGTCGTGGCTCACGGACTCTACTCGTGGGCGGGTGACGCCGTACGCGACGTGTTCTTCGAGCGGTTGTCGGAGCTCTTGAGCGAGCGCGGCGTCGCTTTCGTGAGCGCGAACGTCCATCCGGGCTGGCGCTTGCGCGAGCCCGCGCGCGAGCTCGCGCTCTTTCACGCGCACGCGAGCGGCGCGGGCGAAGCCGAGCCGCTCGTCCAGCGACTGCGTACGCTCACGCGCTTCTTCGCCGAAAACATGTCGCGGGAAGGCCCCGACCTCGCGTTCGCCGCCGAGCAATACCGCGCGCTTTCGGGAGTGAACGATTACCTCTTCGGCTTCGATCAACTGGGCGACTCGCGGCCGTCCTACTTCGAGCCGCTGGTGCGGCGCGCCGAGCGGGCCGGTCTCTCGTACGTGACGGACGCCGCGCTGCTCTCCGGTCAATACGCGCGCTTACCGGCGCGCCTGCGGCAAGGCATCGCCGAGCTCAGCGCCGATCGCATCGCGCGCGAGCAGTACGCCGACTTCTGCGCGCTGCCGACGTTCCGGCAGTTCGTGTTTTCGAAGGCGAGGCCAGCCGAGGCGGCGAGCGCCGAAGCGCTGAGCAAGCTCTTTCTCGTGGGCGGCTTCCGGCAAACGGACGCGTCGGACATCACCAAGCCGGGTCCGACGGCGTTCGAGTTCGGCGCCCTGAAATTCACCGTCACCGAGCCGCTCGCGAAGGGCGCGCTGCTCGAGCTCGGCGCGATCTTCCCGCACGCCCTGGCGTTCGAAGAGCTCGAGCGACGAGCGCTCGCCCGGCTCGGCAAGGACGCCGCCCCGGCGAGCTTCGCGGCGGCGCTGCTCGAGCTCGCTCTCCTCGGGCCGCTGACCGTGCGCGCGCGTCCGGTTCTGGCGGCGAGGAGCGCCGGCGAGCGCCCCCGCATCTCGGAAGCCTCGCGCTTTCAGCTCGCGACGCTGGAGCGGGCCACGACGGCGCTCCACACCTTCTGCCCGGTGCCGAGCCTGTTCGAGCGGGAAGCGCTGCGGGCTTGCGACGGGCGCCGGACCCGCGCCGAAATTCTCGCGGAGCTCGTGCGGCTCGTGAACGACGGCTCGATTCCGAAGTCGGAGCTCGGACCCGACCCCGGCTCCGAGCTCGAGAGCAGCGTGTCGCGCCGGTTCGAACGAACGCTGGCGAGCGCGCTGGCCCACATGCTGCTCCTGCCCGAACGCTGAGCTCGACGGGACTCAACGCGCGCGCGCTCGCCCCTTCGCGAACAGCCGCTGTCGTGCGGCGTCGGAGATCGCCACGACCGCGGCGTGCTTCAACCGGCGTTCCACCGACACCGCGTAAAAGCGCTCCTTCACCTCCGGCGCGCGGCCGAGCACCGCGACCCCGTACTGCCGGCAGACCTCCTTTTCGACGGCGGTCGGCGCGGTGAAAATGCCGGCGCCGTCCGCGCCGAAGACCTTGAGCAGCGCGCTGTCTTCGAACTCGGCGACGACGCGCGGCGTCACGCCGTTACCCCCGAACCAGTGGTTCAGCGCGCGCCGCAGCGGTGAGCTCTCGAGCGGCAGCAGGAACGGCGCGCCGTCGAGCGACTTCGGAAAATCGCGCCGGAACGAGCCGGCCTGAGCTTTCACCGCGAAAAAGCTGGTGCCGGTCTCGCCGAGCAGGTGGTTGTAGGCGCGAACGCTGCTGCCGGGCGGCACCGTGGAGTCCGCGATCACGATGTCGAGCGAGTGCAGCGCGAGCTCGGCCAGGAGCTTTTCGTACGAATCCTCGTAGCAGACGAGGCGTACTGACTCGGCAAGCGAGAGCGCGGGCTCGAGGAGCCGCCGCACGACGAGCTTCGGAACGGCATCGACGATGCCGACGGCGAGGCGCAGCGGCTGCCCCGTCGTACGACCCTTCAAGGTCTCCACCATCTCGCGCCCGAGCGTGAAGATCTCGTCCGCGTAGCGGAAGGCGACACGTCCCACGTCCGTGAGCGCGAGCTTGCGTCCCACTTTGGTAAAGAGCTTCTCGCCGAGCTGCTCCTCCAGGGTGTGGATCTGTGCGCTCAGGGTGGGGTGCGAGAGACGCAGCACCTTGCCGGCGGGCACGAGGCCGCCTTCCCGCGCGACGACCCAGAAATAGAGCAGGTGGTGATAGTTGACCCATTCCATCGCCGCGATACTTTATGTCGTCTGTGGCGACATGTAACGTCGAACTTTCGTAATGGTCAACATGAGCTCCAGGCTCTAGATCCGGGGAGTGACACACTCGACGAAGGAAGAGCCCCGGCACGGCCGGGAGCGAGGGTAGGGCCATGGCCATTCAGAGCGTCGGATCGCCGCTCGCGTGGGTCGTCTTCATCGGCTTCGTGCTGGTGATGCTGGCGATCGACCTCGGGGTCTTCCACAAGCACGCGCACGAGGTGAGCCTGAAGGAAGCGGGCATCTGGAGCGGTGTCTGGGTCTCGCTCGCCCTGCTCTTCAACGTGGGCGTTTATTCCATGTTCGGCCCCGAGCGCGCGCTCGAGTTCGCGACGGGCTACGTCATCGAAAAGGCGCTGTCGGTCGACAACATCTTCGTGTTCGTCGTCATCTTCTCGACGTTCGCGGTGCCGGCGGCCTACCAGCACCGCGTGCTGTTCTGGGGCGTGCTCGGGGCGCTCTTGATGCGCGCGCTGTTCATCCTGGCAGGTGGCGCGTTCCTCCAGCGCTTCCACTGGGCCATGTACGTGTTCGGCGGCGTGCTCGCGGTCACCGGGGTGAAGCTCCTCTTGCAGCGCAACGAGGAGCCGCATCCCGAGCGGAACCCGCTGGTGCGCGGTTTCCAGAAGCTCTTCCCGATGACCGAGGGCTATCGCGGTCACCACTTCTGGGTGCGCGAGAACGGCCGCCGCTACGCAACGCCGCTGCTCCTGACGCTCGTGGCCGTCGAGGTGACCGACATCATCTTCGCGGTGGACTCGATCCCGGCCATCTTCGCGATCACCACCGATCCGTTCATCGTCTTCACCTCGAACATCTTCGCGATCCTCGGCCTCAGGTCCCTCTACTTCCTGCTCGCGGGCATCATCACGAAGTTCGTCTACCTGAAGCTCGGCCTGTCGTTCGTGCTGATCTTCGTGGGCGCCAAGATGCTGATCGCGGACTTCTACAAGGTCCCGATCCTGGCCTCGCTCGGCATCATCGCCGGCATCCTCACGCTGTCGATCGTCGCTTCGTGGTTGAAGCCCGCCCCCGCCTCCGGTGAGGAGGCGAAGGCGGGGAGCTGAAGCGTCGGGGCGAGTGAATGCGGCGGCAGCACCGCCACGAGCGGGCACAGAGCCCCATCCTCAGCGATCGGAGCGAGCCGCGGCGAGCACGTCCAGCGCCGCGATCGTGCCGACAGCCACGGCGGCGACGGCAAGGCGCGTCTTGTTGGCGCGCCACTTGCCGAAGCTCCCGAAGAGGAGCGCGAGGTCCATGACGTCGCCCGCGACGCGCAGCCACTTCCACGCGCGTGGGGTCGTCTGGCTCGCGAAGAGTCCGGCTCCGACCGCGATCTCCCGCAGCCCGACCGCGCGCAGGACGGTCCTGGCCGCCCAAGAACGCGGCGTGCCGATCAGGCGTGCCGTGGCGCGCGGCCGAGCGAGCGCTGCGGCACCGAGTCCCAAGCTGAGCAAACCAAGCGCGCTCGCCCGATACAGGACGGGCAGCGCTCGAGCGCCGTTTCCGGTCGCGGCAAGCGTCTCATTGGCGGAGGGGAAGCCTTCGGTGCCCGTGGCGAAGCTGTGAGATTGCATCGTGGTCCTCCTGAGTTGGTCCCGACTTGCGGCTGCAAGAGGCGCGCCGCGCACCGGCTCGTATCGTCGTGCGGCGATTCGCGACCTTTCGAACGGCTGGGCGAGGCAGTCCCGTCGTTGCTTCGTGACAGCGAATGGATCCCGAGCGCTACGCCCGACGGTCGACCCGCGCCGGCGTGAGCTCCAACAGAGCCGCCCGGAAGCCCATGGCAAGCTCGGACGCAAAGGCCTTGGCGAACCACTTGCAGCCCCCGCGGAGACCTGCGGGCTCCCGTAGCGTGTCCCGTCCGAGTGCCGGAAGCTGAGTGTTTCGGATGCGGCGCCTTCGATGATCGCGAAAGGCGTAGAGCGCCGGCATGTTCCCAGCCGGTGCGGAGCTCAGCGGCGCCGGGGCGGGGCCTTGCCGGGCGAACGCCGGTCCGGCCGATTCGGACGTTGGGGCTTGTGCGGGCGCCTGGTTCCGGAGTCGTCGCCGCCACCCCACGGTACGAGACACTCGGGCCCGCGTCCGATCAGATCTTTGCGCCCGGCCTTCTTCAGCGCCTCGCGCGCGAGCGGCCACTGTTTGTCGTCCCACCACAGGATCAGCGCCTTCAGCATGCGCTTTTCGCGCAAATCGCGGACGACGGGGACCGGATCGCCGCTCAGCGGATCGATGCCGGTGTGATACATCGCCGTGGCCACGGCCATCGGCGTCGGGATGAAGTCCTGGATCTGGCGAGGACGGATGCCGTTTCGCTTCAGGTAGCGGGCGAGGGCGATGGTGTCGGTGAAGGTAGAGCCGGGGTGCCCGGTGATGAAGTACGGGATCAGGTACTGCTCTTTACCGGCCGCGTCGCTCGCCTGGCAGAACGTGTCGGCGAAGCGCTCGTAGCTCTCGATGCCCGGCTTCTTCATGCGCTTCAGCACCTGGGGGTCGTTGTGCTCGGGCGCGACGGAGAGCTGGCCGCCCGTGTGGTGGCGCGCGAGCTCGGCGACGAACTCGGGGCTGCGCTCCGCGAGGTCGTAGCGCACGCCGGAGGCGATGAAGGCGCGCTTGACGGTGCGCTCCTTGCGGATGCTCGCGAGGAGCTCGAGCAGCGGGCCGTGATCGGTGACGAGGTTGTCGCAGACCTTCGGGTGGACGCAGGAAAGCCGGCGGCAGGAGGTTTCGATG
>DASXWF010000092.1:0-2256 GCA_036503835.1 Polyangiaceae bacterium
CTCTCGACCATCAAGGCGAACGGCTTGTCCTCGCGCAGCTTGAGCCGCCGGAGCCGCGCGACCGCGTCCGTGTCGGAGGCGGAGCACGCGAGGTGGTAGCCGCCGATCCCCTTCACCGCCAGCACGCACCCGCTCCTGAGCGCCGCCACGGCCGCGGCGAGCGCGGCAGCTTCGAGCTCGCTGGCGCCGGCGCTTTCGAACGCGAGCTTCGGGCCGCAGGCGGGGCAGGCGGTCGCCTGCGCGTGAAAGCGCCGGCTCTGCGGGTCGTGGTACTCCACCCGGCAGAGCTCGCAGAGCGGGAACCCGCGCAGCGACGTGCGCTCGCGATCGTACGGCGCGCCGAGCACGATGCTGAAGCGCGGGCCGCAGTCGCTGCAGCTCAGGAAAGGGTAGCGGAAGCGGCGGTCGTACGGGTCGAAGAGCTCGCGCAGGCAGGCCTGGCAAGTCGAGAGATCCGGCGTGACCAGCGGAGCGCTCGTCACGTCGGTGTCGCTGGCGAGGATCCGGAAGTCACGCTCGCCGCGGACGGTTCCCGGCGAGGTCTTCAGGTCGTCGATGCGCGAGAGCTCGGGCGCTTCGAGCTCGAGGCGCTCCCGAAACAAGGCGATGCGTTCGGGGCTGCTCTCGACCTCGATGCGCACGTCGCCTGCGCGGTTTCGTACCGAACCCGCGATGCCGAGACTCTGCGCCAGGCGCGCGACGAACGGGCGAAAGCCCACGCCCTGAACGATCCCGCGGACGAGGATCGTCTGTCGCTCCAGCAGGCCGTGTTCCGTGAGGGGGAAAGTCTCCAAAGACACGTCGGCACAAAACCCTCATCCGCTCCTCGAACGATTGTTCCCGAGACGCGGACGTATCGTGACCCGTTCGCGGATCATGTTCCGCTTCCGGGCGGCGTATGTCGAGCCGAAAAAGTGCCGCAATGTGCGGCACCGCCGGCTGGTAGCGCGCCGGCTCGAAACCTGGACCGGCCATTGGGCCGAGCGCCGCCTTCCCGCGGACGTTCAGCCCGACCCGCGCCGGGCAAAGGCGTACGCCTGGTGCAGAAAATCCGAGACCGCGACCATCGCGAACAGGCTGCTCGCGAGCCGCGTCACGCGTGGAGCGAACAGGAGTCCCGCCGTGAGCACGGTCGCAATCCAGGGCCCCGTACAATACTGACAGGTGACGAGACTGCCGATGGCGCGCTGAACGCCGCGGCCGCGGGGTTCTTCCTTGACCTGTCCCGCGCCGTCCGTGCCTTCGTAGTGCGTGAAGGGCACGCGGAGCGGGATGGCGACCCGTTCGCGTGAGACGATGCGCGTCAGCTTGTGGGTGGCAACGCCGAGCAGCGCGATGTCCGACACCGGCACGCGTTCCGGGAGCGTTCCCGCGGCTCGGGCAGCGATGACCAGAGTCGCGAACGATCCGACGAACGCGCCGATCATCGTCGCGTATCCACCGATGGGAAGTTGGTCGGCCGCCTCACCCGCGTACGCCTCGATTTCGCGGGCGAGCGGCCCCTCGGGCTTTTCTGCCGCCGCCTCGCCGGCGCTGGCGCCGACGCGATCTTGAAGGACCTCGGACTGTCGATTCGCCTCCATCGTCACGCTCCGCCGGCAATCGACGCAAGAAGCACACCACGCCGGCCGCGCTGGACGCGCTCGCCGTCCCGGGGTTCGGGAACAATTGCCCCGGGCGTGGCGCTCGCGTCGCCCTCTTTCGGCGCTCGGGCAATCTCGAAACGCCGACGCTGGCCCGACGCTTGCACCGCCTCGATCCGTGCCTGACGGACGGGCACGCGACGGAGCGGATCATGAGCATCATCCTGTTCATCGTGTTCGGTTTGATTGTCGGCCTTCTCGCCAGGGCGCTCCTGCCCGGCCGGCAGAAGATGGGCTTCGCCGGGACGGCGTTGCTCGGCATGGCGGGTTCGTTCCTGGGCGGGCTTCTGGGCAGCCTCGTGAGCGACCATCGCGTCACGGATCTGCACACGGCCGGCGTCATCGGTAGCGTGCTCGGCGCCATCCTGCTGCTCGTCTTGGCGGGCACGTTCGCGCGCCGGCGCTCGGCGATCTGAGGGCACTCCATGGCCGACGCAACCCCGATGACGGACCTCGTCAAGCAGGCCGTCGCCGAAACGCGCCAGCTCGTGGAGCTCGAGGTGCGCATCGCCAAGGCGGAAATGAAAGAAGAGCTCGCCCACGCGAAGCGAGCGGCGCTGCTGGCCTTCGCGCTGTTCATCCTCGTGGTGCTGACGTTCTCCGCGCTGCTCGT
>DASXWF010000093.1:0-1544 GCA_036503835.1 Polyangiaceae bacterium
CGGCTCGCGCCGCCCGATTGGCACCTTCCTGCTGCTCGGACCGACCGGCGTCGGCAAGACCGAGACCGCCAAGGCCATCGCCGAAGTCTTGTTTCACTGCGAGGGGGCGATGACGCGCCTCGACCTCTCCGAGTTCAGCGAGGCGCACGCGGTCGCGCGGTTGATCGGCGCGCCGCCCGGCTATGTCGGGCACGAAGCGGGCGGCCAGCTCACCGAGGCGGTACGCCGGCGTCCGTACCAGGTCATCCTGCTCGACGAGATCGAGAAGGCGCATCCGGACGTGCTCACGGCTTTTCTGGGCGTCTTCGACGAAGGCCGGCTCACCGACGGCCGCGGTCGCACCGTCGACTTCACGAACGCCGTGATCCTCATGACCTCGAACCTGGGTGCCGCCGAAAGCGGAGCTGCGCCGCGCCGCCGCGTCGGCTTCGGCGAGGCGGACGAGCGCCTGGATCTCGAGGCTCGCGTCGCCGCTGCTGCGCGCGCCGCGCTCGCCCCCGAGCTTTACAACCGCATCGACGAAATCCTCGTCTTTTCGCCGCTCGGGCGGGAAGAGGTGCGCGAGATCGCCCGGCGCCTGCTGGCGTCCGTCGCGCAGGCCCTGCTCGACCAGCGGCGCGTTCGTCTCGAATACGGCGCCGATCTGGTCGAGCATCTCCTCGACCAGGGCGGCTACGATCCGGCGCTCGGCGCCCGTCCGATGAAGCGCACGATCGCGCGCCTGATCGAGGCTCCGCTCGCCGAGCGGCTCCTGCGCGGCGACCTGCCGGGCGGCAGCGTCGCGCTGCTCGACGTGCGAAATGGCGAGGTCGACTTCGACGTCGTGGAACCGAGCGGCGAGCTTTCCGCCGGCGCCGCCGAATAGCTCGCCGCGCCGGCATCTCGATCCGGCGACACACGACACGTCTCGTTCGCGCTGCTCGTCAGAGTCCCGCCGCGATGTCGCGCTGCGCGGCACGCCAGAACGAGGACTCCGGGAAACGCCGTTCGGCCGCGTACGCATGGGTTCGCTCGCGCGCGTGCAGCCGCAGCGCGGCGAGCAGGCCCGCCTGGTATTCGCCGTAGGCTTGCGTGCGCCCGCTCGCCCCGTCGGCGACCGCGCCGGCGGCGTCGATGCCCGAGCGAAGCGCGAACAGCAGGCCGGCTCCCGACATCGGATCGAGACTGCAGGCCGCGTCTCCCACGGGCAAGAAGTCCGTGAGGAGCGGCAGCGCGTGAGGGCTCGACACGCGCTCCGGCCGTCACGGCGCGTTCGCGCAACAACGCGTCGAAGGCGGCGCGGTCGAGGTGAACGCCCGGTCGGTAGACAGGAGAGCTTCGAGCCCGGAGCCAAGGCGTCGCTGCGCGCAACGCTGCTCGACTCGGGGGCTCTGCCGCTCGCGGAGACCCGCATCACGGCGGAGGTGATCCGGCCTGACGGGTCGCCGTTCGAGCTCGGGTTCTCCCGCGTCTCGAAGCAGCCGGGTCACTACGCGGCTACGCTCGTGACGTCGCAGCCCGGCGTTACGGGGCGACAGGCCCGCCGAGAGCCAGCCCGCCGAAGG
>DASXWF010000094.1:0-3111 GCA_036503835.1 Polyangiaceae bacterium
TGCGTATTCCGACGTGATCCGATCGCCGTTCCGACGGCATCCGATCACGATTCCGGAAGTATCCGATCAGGGTTCCGGAGCCATTCGATCGTGATTCCGACGATTCGATCAGCGTTCCGGAGCATCCGATCAGAGCCGGCCGGGCGGCTGGCACGACGAGCGGGGATGGTCGCGGCCCATGAGGCGACTGTCGATGCGCAAGGTTCGAGAAGTTCTCCGTCTTCACTTCGAGTGCGGGTGCAAGCACCGCGAGATCGCGGCCGCGTGCAGCATCTCGCCTGCAACCGTCTGTGACTATCTGAGCCGCGCTGAGCAAGCGGAGCTCGGGTGGGAGCAGGCTCGCCCGCTGAGTGACGCCGAGGTCGAGGCGCGGCTGTTCAAACAGCTCGGCCGCAACGAGCCGGCGGCCCGCGCAGCCATCGACTTCGCGTGGGTTCATCGCGAGCTCCGGCGCGTCGGAGTCACGCTGCAGCTGCTCTGGGGTGAGTACCAGGCGGCCGCTCAGGCGGCAGGCGTGCGGCCGTACCAGTACAGCCAGTTCTGCGAGCTCTACGGCGATTGGCGGGATCAGCGCCGTATCAGCATGCGCCAGGTGCACCGCCCCGGCGAGAAGGTGTTCGTCGACTACTCAGGAAAAAAGCCACGGATCTGCGATCCGGAGACCGGCGACGTGCGCGAGGTCGAGCTCTTCGTCGCGGTGCTCGGCGCGAGCAACTACACGTTCTCGGAGGTCACGCTCACACAGCGTGTCCCCGACTTCACCGCGAGCAGCGTGCGCGCGCTCGAGTACTTCGGCGCCGTTCCGTCAATCTACGTCTCCGACCAGCTCAAGAGCGCAGTCAAGAAATCCGACCGTTACGATCCAGAGATCACCGATGCGCTCGCGGAGCTCGCCCAGCACTACGGAATGGCGGCGATCCCCGCACCGCCCGCTTCGCCGCGCTCCAAGGCCAAGGTGGAAGCGGGCGTGCTCATCGCGCAACGCTGGATCCTCGCCCGCCTTCGCAACCGCACGTTCTTCAGCCTCACCGAGCTCAACAACGCCGTCGCCGAGCTCGTCGAGGAGCTCAACTCTCGCCGCTTCCAGAAGCTCCCGGGCACCCGCCGCGAGGCGTTCGAGACGCTCGATCGACCGAGCATGAAGCCACTTCCCGGCCTTCGCTTCGAGCTTCGCCAGCGCAAAGGCACTCGCGCCAACATCGACTACCACGTCGAGTTCGACGACCGTTTCTACAGCGTCCCGTTCGGACTCCGGCAGAAGCCCATCGAGGTGCGTGCCACGACGACCATCGTCGAGTGCTTCCACGACAGCGTGCGCGTCGCTTCCCACCGCCGCAGCTACGCGCGCAAAGGCACCGCCGTCACCAATCCCGAGCACCGACCGAAGTCCCACGAAGACTACGGCGACTGGCCGCCCGAGCGCATGCTTTCGTGGGCCGAGAGATTTGGGCCACACGTACTCGAGGTCGTGCGCCGCACGCTCGATCGCTATCCGCGTCCCGAGATGGGCTATCGCCCCGTCCTCGGCATCCTGCGCTGCGCCGAAAAGCACGGCGCCGAGCGCATGGACGCCGCGTGCCTGCGCGCGCTCTCCGTTGCCGGCAAGAGCGCGCCGCACCGCCGCTACATCGAGGGGATCCTCAAGCGCGGGCTCGAGCGCGCCCTACCGCCGGCGCCCACCGTGACTCATCACGCTTCCGCTCACGAGTTCGTGCGCGGCGGCAGCTACTTCGACAAAGGAGAAGATCATGACCATCGACGAAACGATCAACAAACTCATCGACCTGAAACTCCACACGCTGGCGAAGGGCCTGCGCGAGATGTTGGAGATGCCACCGGACAAACAGACCTCTTTTGAGGACAAACTCGGCTTGCTCGTCGACCGCGAATGGGCCGACCGCGAGAATCGCCGCGTCGCCCGCCGCGTGAAGGAAGCGCGTCTGAGCGTACGGGCCGCGCCTGAAGAAATCCTCTGCGACGCTGCTCGCGGCCTGGAGCGCGCCGCGCTTCGTGAGCTCACCACGTGCCAGTGGGTGCGCTCGCATCACAATCTCGTGATCCTCGGGCCGACCGGCGTGGGCAAGAGCTTCCTGGCGAACGCCCTCGCGCAAGCGGCGATCCGCCAAGGCTTCCGCGCGCTCTTCGTCCGCGTTCCGCGCCTGCTCGAGCAACTCGCCATCGCGCGCGCCTCCGCAGACTATTCCGCGACGCTCGAGCGCTTCGCGAGAATCGACGTGCTCATCCTCGACGACTTCCTGCTCGCGCCCATGACTGACGTCGAGCGCCGCGATCTGCTCGAGGTCCTCGAAGATCGCTACGGCAAAACGTCGACCGTCCTGACCTCACAACTGCCGACGAAAAGTTGGCACGACGCGCTCGGCGAGCCGACTATCGCCGACGCCATCTGCGACCGGCTCGTGCACAACGCTCACGTGCTCACGCTCCGCGGCACCTCCGTCCGCCGCCAGAAAGGTCTGAAACCCCAGCCCGAGACCAACCCCGCCACCTGACCCTCCCCGTTGCTCGTCGCTCCGCTCCGAATCCTGATCGGATCCCCGGAACGATGATCGGATCCTTCCGGAACGGATGATCGGATCGAGCGGAATACGCAGGCAAAGCGCCCGTCAAACCGGAGGAACTGCTCTGCCGCCTGCTCGATGCGGTCACCGACGACGCAGCGGTGTGGACCGCCCTGCGAAACAAGTTCACCGTAAGTCTCGGACTCGGCCTTTTCCTGGATGCGTGGAACCGCGGCTTTGAGCTTTCGTCCGAAGCAATCGCAAGAGTTGTGAGAGTGGCTGGGTCGTTGGACTTCGACATCTACGGTGACGGCGCAGAGCGCGAAGACTAGCCAGGCTGAACGCCGCGATGGCTAACTCCGGTTTCTGAGGATCCCCGCAGATTCAAGCGAGTGAGGGCTGGAAGAGCAGGGCGTGAAGTTGTTCGAGTGCGTCGTCGAAGACGGAGGAGGGAAACACGGCGAGGCGCCTGCGCAGGAGCTCACGACCGACGAAGGGGGTGGAGAGGACGAAGCGGTCGCGGATCGTGTTCGCCTGCAGCTGGTGGGCGAGGTTGCGGGCACGACCTGCGAGCCCGACCAGCCAGAAGACG
>DASXWF010000095.1:0-2940 GCA_036503835.1 Polyangiaceae bacterium
CAGCCG
The DNA here is from genome assembly GCA_036503835.1 of Polyangiaceae bacterium. GTDB lineage: Bacteria > Myxococcota_A > Polyangia > Polyangiales > Polyangiaceae > PMG-095. The sequence continues at coordinate 7 of DASXWF010000095.1, forward strand.
TCATCCGCGCGCTTCGTGTCGCCTTCTTCGCAGGTCTCGCAGGCGATGTCCTGACACTGCCACTGTCCGCCGTCGCAGCGACACACGCCGCAGCCGTCGTCCGCGGGGCGTTCCTCGCCATCCCGACACGCGCACTCGTTCAGCGTACAGGCCCACGTCGGACCCTCGCCGAAATCGGTGCAGACGCAGCTCGTGCAACCGTCGTCGCTGATTTCTCCGACGGTGCAGGTCTCGCAGTCGCGCAGCGTGCAGCCCCATTGCCCCGCGAAGCAGGTGCAGGTGTTGCAGCCGTCGCCCGCGGGAACGGTCTCGCCTTCGGTGCACGCGCAACCGATTTCCGTACAGGCCCAGGTGCCCTCGTCCGTGCAGTCACAGGTGTTGCAGCCGTCCTCGGCGGTTCGCGTCTCGCCCGGTCTGCACTGCCCGGGCTGATTCATCGTGCCGGCGCCCGGCATACTCGTCGTGCCCGCGCTCGGCGTGCTCGACGTACCGCCCGACGCGTCGTGCGGACCTTCGCCGCCCTGCCCGCCGGGCGCATCCTCCAGCCGCCCGACCTCCGAGGTCGTCGGCAAACACGCGCCGAGGAGTACCGCAGCGCCTACCCCCGTCATCCAGAACCCACCAAGCCATCGATTCATGTCATCCTCGTTAGCTCTAGGGCAGGAGCGCCTCCTGGTTATCACCAAAAGCGCGCGCCCTCGGCGATCCCCACGGAAATGCGCTCGATTCTCGCGACCGCGGGACTGTTCTTTGGGGTCGCCACCCTGGTAGCGGGCGGCGCGCGGGCGAGCGACTTCGCGGGCGGCACGCTGCGCGTCGTGCGGAGCGACGCCGCGGCCGACTGCCCGGATGACGTGACGCTCCAGAGCTCGACGCTGGCGCTCGGTACCCTGCCCCCGCCGGCGCCGCTGCCGTTGAACGTCGAGGTCGAGTTCGCGCGCGACGAAGCGGGCTACTTCGCGCGCGTCCTCACGAGCGGCAGCAGCGACGGCGTGCGCGAGCTCCGCAAACCCGGCGAGAGCTGCGCGGCGCTCGCCGAGGCGGTGAGCGTCGTGCTCGCGGTCGTCCTCGACTTGCTGCCGCCGGAGCCGCCTGCGCCCGCACCGCCCCCGCCGGTCGTTCCACCCGCCGCGGCCCCAGAAAAGTCCGCGCCACCCGCGGAGCCGCCGCGTCCCGCGTCGCAGCCGCCGGAGTTTTCGTTCACGGCGGGCGTGCTGGGCGGCACGGGGTACGGCCTGCTCGGAGACGCGTTCGTGGGCGTGCTCGCCGTGGCCGGGAGGCCGCGCTGGTCGCGCTGGGAGCTCGCGCTCGGCGGGCTCTGGGCACCCAACCGCACGCTCGACTACCTGGACGCTTCCGTCTCCGTGAGCCTGTGGAGCGCCCGGGCCGAAGGCTGCGCCTGGGGAAGCCGTTCGGCGCTGCGGCCCGACGTCGCCGTGTGCCTCGGGTTCCTGGCCGGAAGTCTGAGCGGGCGCGGAGAAGGCTACGGGGACGACTTCCCGGCGAGCGATGCGTGGTTCGCGTTCGAGGCGGGCGCGGCCGGCCGCTGGCCGTTCGGCTCCAAGTTGGCTCTCCGCCTCGGGATTTCGGCATTGATCCCGACGCGCCAGCAGGCTTTCGCCATCGCGGGCGCCGGAAACGCCTTCGAATCGAGCGACGCCGCCTTGCTGCTCGAGCTCGGCCCGGAGCTCACCTTTCACTGACAAAAAGTGAGTCCACCTGCCCTTCACTCGGAGGATCCTGTCGCGGCGCGCACGCACCGATGACGTTCGAAGAGCTCTATGACCGTCATTTCGATTTCGTCTGGACGAGCCTGCGCCGCATCGGTGTCCCCGTCGCGGATCTGCCGGACGTCGCGCAGGAGGTGTTCGTAGTCGTGCACCGGCGCCTTCCCGAGTTCGAGCACCGAGCGAAGCTCACGACGTGGCTGTTTCAGATCTGTTGGTACGCAGCCAAGGATCGCAGGCGCCGAGCCCACGTCCGGCGTGAGGTCGCCGACGGCGCCGCGATCGAGGCCAGCACGGCGCCCGGTGATCGCGCCGACACTCTCCTCGAGCGGCGCGACGACGTGTTGCTGTTCGAAAGCGTGCTCGACGGCATGAACCCGGATCAGCGCGAGGTGTTCGTGATGTTCGAGCTCGCGGAGCTGACGGGCGAAGAGATCAGCGCGACGCTCGAGATCCCGCTCGCCACGGCGTACTCGCGGCTCAGGCTCGCGCGGGAGGCGTTCCGGCGCGGCGTGAGCCGCGTGATGGCACGAAAAGCAGGGCGCGCCGTGCGCCGGGAGGGCACGGGATGAACGATCCGACGCGCTGGAGCGAGGACGACACCGAGCTCGACGCGGACGAGCGCCGCCTGCTGCGCGCCGGACTGCGGCCCGACGCGCCGCGCAGCGCGAAGCGCGCGGTCTGGCTGGCGATCGGCGCGCAGTTGCCGCCGATCGCCGCGGCGGCGAGCAGCGCGGGCGCGACGTCGCTCACGCTCGTTTCGTTGCTGAAGACCGCGGGCATCGGCGTCGTGCTGGGAGCCACGACCATGGGCGCCGTGGCCTTCGTGGGCCGGCAGCCCGCCGAGCCTGCGCCGGCGGGTAGCGGCGTTCGGAACGTTCCGGCGCCGCTCGCGACGGGCTCCGTCGCAGCGCCGCCTGCGATCCCCGCGGCGCCCGAAGCCGCGCCGAGCGCGCTTCCGAGCAGCGTCACGCGGGCTCCGCGTTCGGCGAACGAACCGGCACGCGCGGAGCCGAGCGCGCCCGCTCGCTCCGAAGCCGCCTTTCCCGAGGAGGCCTCCGGCGCCGCGCGTGACCTCGAGAATCAGCGAGTGCGCGCCGCCCGCGGCTTGCTGCGCGCGGGCCGCACCCAGGACGCGCTCACGGCGCTCGAAGAGCTCCGGCGCGATCTCCCGAACGGCGAGCTCGCGCAAGAGCGGGAGGCGCTC
>DASXWF010000096.1:0-13381 GCA_036503835.1 Polyangiaceae bacterium
GTTCCGGCCGTTCCGGCGCTGCCGGCGGAACCGCCGCCAGCGCCGGAACGGCCGGAACCGGTCCCAGCTGCGATGTCGGTGGGCTCCAGGTCTTTCCGCGATCGGACACCGATCAGAGTTGGGACGACAACGACTTCAGCGACGTGATCCTCAGCGGCTACTGTCCGACGCTCGTCGACGTGACCTGGCCCCACGAAGCAGGTTGGGAGAACGCTGATCCCGCCGAGGCGAACCACGAAGCTACGCATTTCACACTCGATTCCTACTCCGCCACCGGCGACCTCACCGGCAAGCAGGTAAACCTCACGATCGAGCTCGCTTCCGACGTACGGGGTGCGGGCGCCACCGACGGCTACTACCTGGTCTCGCTCGTCTCGGTGTCGACCTACGACAGGATCGTCTCGGGAAGCGGTGGTACGGGCGGCGAGACCACCGTTACGGAAACCGGCTATGCCGAGGCGGAGTCGGCGACGAGGCCGCTGCTCGTCGTCGGTGACCGCGTCAGGTTGACCTTCCCTCTTCCGAACAAGACGGACGAGGTGGACTCGTACGATCCCTCGAGGGTGATCAAGGTCAACGTTCGCGTCTACAACGCGTTCTCGAGCACGGCTCTGCTCGAAGACGAAGGCGGCAACGAAGGAGAGGGTGGCGCGGCCGGCGAGACCGGAACGGGCGGCAGCGGCGGGAGCGGCGGCTCGAGCGGCACGGCTGGAACAGGTGGCACGGAGACCGGCGGCACCGCAGGAACGGGCGGCGCTGCAGGAACGAGCGGAACCGCGGGAACGGGCGGGTCGCCGGGAACCCCCTACGACTACCGGACCTCGCAGTTCGCGATCGTGGACTTCAACGTTACCGACGCTCCGTAGCTCGATCGAGCTCGGGGGCTCCGACGAACGTAGCGGTCGATCCTTCGACCGCTACGGCGGGGCGAGGTCCTACTTCTGGCAGCCAGGACAAAAATGCGCCGATCGCTGCCCGATCACGACGCGGAGTAGGGTAGTGCCGCAACGCGAGCACGGCTCGCCTTCGCGCGCGTAAACGCGTCGTTCGTGCTGGTATTCGCCGTCCGAACCGTCGGGACGCACGAAGTCGTCGATGGACGAGCCGCCGGCGCGGATCGCGCGGCGGAGCACACGCCGCGCTTCCTTCACAATCAGGTCGCATTCCGCGCGAGTGACGCGCCGCGCGCTGCGCGTGGGCCGCACGCCCGCGTAGAAGAGCGCTTCGTCCGCGTAGATGTTGCCGATGCCCGCGATCACCGCCTGGTCGAGCAGCAACGACTTGATCGGGATCTTGCGCACGGAAGCGGCGGCGAAGAGATCGCGGCCGGTCGCGTTCAGCGCGTCGATCCCGAGCTTCTCGAGCCGCGCGTCCTCGGCGCCCGGCAAGAGCAGCGCGCATTTTCCGAACTTACGAATGTCTCGAAAGTAGAGGTCCGGCGGACCGTCGGAGAACTCGAGCCGAAGGTGCGTGTGCAGGTCGGGGCGAAACGCGGGTTGCGTCTCGGGCGCGAGCGCGGCGCGCCGCTCCGCCGAGAGCAGCCGCACGCTGCGCGCTCCGGCGGCGAAGAGCTGCCCGGTCATGCCGAGGTGCAGGAGCAGGCGCGCGCCGTCGTCGAGCGTCGCGATCAGGTACTTGCCGTGGCGATCGAGGCTCCGCACCGTGCGCCCGCTGAGCGCGGCGCGAAGCCGGGCCGGAGGCGTCAGAAAGAAATAGCTCGGCTTCGTGGTGCGCACGCGCGCGATGCGGCGCCCGACGAGGTGGGGCGCGACCGCGCGGCGCGTGACTTCGACCTCGGGGAGCTCGGGCATCTCGAACTCGACGTTCTCGCCTGCCTAGGGCGCGGGGGGCGTCGCGGTCGCGGCGGCGGGCTTGCGCATCAAGTAGAAGAAGTCCCGGCGCGCGCGCTTTCGGATGTACTCGTCCTCCGAAAATTCGAAGCCGCTCGCCAGCGCCACGGCCTTGCGCGGCCCGCCCGGCTGCTTGGGCTCGAACAGCACGAACTTGGGATACGACCAGTTCACGTCGAGCTGCGCCACGTCGACCGCGCCGGCGTGCCGCATGCCCTCGGCGAGGATGCGCGCGTTGGTGTGATTGGTGATGGAGACGTACAGGGTGTCCCGCGCCTGATTGATGCCGATCGCCGAGCGGCGGATCACCGTTTCACCGTCGAGCGTCGCGCCCCATTTGCGGTTGCCGGAGACGTAGAGGATCCCCGGATGGAGTTTGTTGTCGTGCACCATGCACTCGGGGGCCTGGCGGAACCAATCCATCTTCGCTGCGTCGGCCTCGAGCTCGGTCCAGGGGGCGACGCGGACCGTGCCGTCCTGATAAGCGGCGATCGTGCAGGCCTTCGGCTTCGGACCGACCAGTGTCACGCCGTTCAAGCGGAAGCCGTAGCCGCCGTGCTCGGTCATGAAGCCGCCGTTGAAGGCGGCGAGCAGCTCCTCGTGGTCCTTTTCCGGGATCACGGCGGGGCGCTCGAAGCTCTCCGCCTCCTTGTTGTCGGCCTTCGGCTCCTGGGTGCCGGCCATCGGGTGCACGCTGACGCGGCGTAGATCCACCGCGACCACGAAGACTTCGGCCCAGCCGCGTTCGGCGTCGGGATGGAGGAGGGTCTTGTAGAGGTAAGGCTCTTCGCCTGGCCGGCGCGGATCGGCGATCGGAACCCAGACGCCGTCCCCCGGGGCGGACCAGGCCTTTCGAGCGGGGCCCGGGTCCTTCGGGCGAAAGGGCGGCGGTCCAGGAACGGCCGAGGCGCTCGGAACGGGAGCAAGCGGAGCCGCCACGGCCGCCGGAGGTGGGACACTCCAGGCAGCCTTGGGCGCCTCAGTGCCGCGCGACACCCGATTCACCCTGTCTTCGATGCCGTACACGAAGTCTTCGAGCTTCGCGACGGCATTGGCGCCGACGACTGCCCGGAGCCCGTTGGCGACCATCGGACCCATCCAGTCGAACTTGTGCACGGCCCACCAGAGCACGGCGGCCAGTACGCCGAGGCCACCGGAGACCCAGGGCAGCCAGCGGCGGATGCGCCCCCGGGTTCGCCCCCGCCGGCGAGGTGCCGGACGAGGGGATCTCGAGTCGCGAACGGCCGCCTGCGCCATCCCGTCCTGATAGCCCAATCCCCCGAACGCGGCGAATCCGCGGCCAAGCGACGCGGCACCGGCCGGCAGGATGACGCGACGCATTCCGAATGCCGCCTGGAGCGACCGCCGGGTCCGGCTGGCGGGGGCCGCCGTGATAAGGATCGAGCCGATGAGCACGGCCCGAGTGCTTCGGCTCGCCGCGCTCGTCGTGGCGCTCGCCTCACTCGTGGCGGGCCCCGCGCCGGTCCGGGCGGACGAACCCTCCGCACCGCCCGGTGGACAGAGCGCTCCGTCACGAGTTCCGGCGTTGGCCCCGGCGCCAGCGTTGGACGAGCTCGCGGGCAAGCCGATCAGCGCCATCGAAATCCGGCTCGTCGGCTCCGACGCGCCTCCCGCCGTCACGCTCCAGCAAGCGAAGGTCGGCCAGGTCTTTTCGCCCGAGGTGGCGCGGCTCGCGATGCAGGAGCTGCTCGACACCGGCCGCTACGCCGACGTCGGCGCCACGGTGGAAGCCGCGGGCTCGGGCGTTCTCCTGCGTCTCTCGGCGCTGCCTCGCTACGTGATTGCCAGGGTCGAAGTGTCCGGTTCGCCGCTGCCGGTGGAGGAGCTGCTCAAGGCCGAGAGCGTGAAGGTGGGCGACGACATCACGGTCCCCGACCTGCCGCGGGTGGCGAAGCTGCTCAGGGCCGAGCTCGAGCGTCGCGGTTTCCCCGACGCGGAGGTGAAGGTGAGCGCGATGGACACCGACGACCCGCTCGAGGCCATCGTGAACGTCGAGGTCCAGGCCGGCCGTGCGACGAAGGTCCAGGAGCTGCTGTTCGGCGTATGGCCGGACCCGGAGGTTCCGGGGCTGCGTGAGCTCCTGAAAGGCTACACCGTCCGCGAGGGCGACCGCGCCGACGCCGAAACGCTGGCCTTGGCCGACCGTGAGCTCGAGACCAAGCTCAAGGCGCGCGGCTGGCATCGTGCTTCCGTGAATCACCGTGTCGATCGGCGTCCCGGTCGCGCGCTCGTGAGGGTGCAGGTCAGCGCCGGACCGCTGATGCGGCTCGTGTTCGAGGGCAACCGGCGCTTCGACGCCGCGACGCTCGAAGCGGCGCTCGAGCTCGAGGAGACCGAGGAGCCGGACCCGATCGTGCTCGTCGAGCGCCTGCACGACTTCTACGAAAATCGCGGGTTTCTGGACGCCAACGTCCTGAGCGCCGAGCGCGGAGCGCCGAACGCCGGCGTGCACGACCTGGTCTTCTTGATCCACGAGGGCGACCTGGTGCGTGTCGTCGCGCGCGAGTACCCGTGCCTGAGCGGCGAGCGCACTCCTTCCGAAGTCGGCAGCGAAATCGACAGCTTCTTGTCCGAGCTGCCGGGCAGCGAGCTCGTCAGCGGCATCGACGACAACGTCGCGAACGACCTCTACGGTCCCACCACACGGCACGGAACGCGCCGCACGCCCCTCGCGCTCAATCCCTGGAGCTCGTACGTCGGCGACGCCTACGACAAGGCCATCGAACACCTGAAGGACCTGTTCCGATCGCAGGGCTACCTCTCCGCCACGGTCGGCCCCCCGACGCTCACGCGCCGCGCCTGCGATCCGAACTCGCCGCCGGGAGCCTGCAAGCCCATCGGCCCGCGCAAGCGCCCGCGCACCGAATGCCGCTACGACGCGATCGGCTTGCCGTTGGCCGAGCCGCCCCTCGACCCGTCGGAGACCTGCACGCCGAACCTCGCGCGCGGCAAGCGCTGCGAGCCGGAGGCGGTGCTGCACCTGCCGATCAAGCTCGGTCCGCGCACGTTCCTTTACGACATTGCGTTCGAGGGCAACCGCCTCCTGGTCGAGAAAGAGCTGGCGGAGGCCGCGGAGCTCGAGCTCGGCGCGCCGGTGTCGCACGTCGAGCTCGAACAGGCGCGGCGCCGCGTGCTCGACGCCTACGCGGAGGAAGGCTTCGCCTTCGCGGAGGTGGACACCACGCTCGACCTTTCGGCCGATCACACGCGCGGGCGGGCGCATTTCGTGATCAGCGAGCGGGACCGCGTGAAGATCTCGCGCATCGTCGTGCGCGGCGCGCGCCTCACCAACGAGGGCTTGATCCGGGATCGCATCGCGCTTTCCGAGGGTGGCCTCTACCGCCGCAGCCTCGTTCGGCGCACCGAAGAGCAGCTCGCCCAGCTCGGCGTCTTTTCGAGCGTCAGCATCGGCTTCGAAGACCCCTACATCCCCGCGCGCGAAAAGGTCGTCCTCGTGACCGTCGAAGAGCGGAAACCCTTTACGCTCGACGCTCAAGCCGGCGTGAGCTCGGGGGAGGGCATCCGCGGCGGCTTCGAATTCGGCCATCGCAACATCGCCGGCCAGGCCATTCGGCTCACCGTCGCGATTCGCCTGAGCTACCTACCGGACGCGTTCATCCTCGAGCCCGACGTCCGCCAGAATTACGACGAGCTTCCGGTCATCGAGCGCCTCGAGCGCCACAACACGCTCACCTTGGAGTTCCCCGGCATCGGGCTCGGTCCGATGTTTCCGCTCTCGCTCGACGGCGTCGACGTCCGCGACAACGCTCGCGACTACGGCATCACCAAAGACGCCGCCATCATCACCCTCCATTTCCGCCCGACGCGCCGGCTCGCCTTCGCGCTCGGCGCCTCGATCGAGCGCAACAACGCCGCCATCTTCGGCAAGGAAGGCAAGGGCGCGCTCGAAGACTACGTGCAGGACAACCCTTCGGCGCGCAACACCTTCCACGTCCCGGAGGGCCTCACGCGCGCGATCGCCGAGCAGGCGCGCGCCGCCTGGGATCGCCGCGACAATCCGCTCGACGCCACGCGCGGCACCCTCATCTCCCTCGGCGCCGAACACGTCCACGCCGACCCCCTCGAAGAGACCGATCCCACCGACACCAGCGTCTTCGCGCCCACCGTCAGCGACTTCATGCGCTACGACGGCCGCGTGGCGGGCTACATCCGCCTCAGCCAGCGCGGCCTCGCCCTCGCGCTCAGCCTGCGCGTCGGGGTCATCCAACAACTCATCGACAACTCCCGCACCTACCCCGACCGCCTCTTCTTCCTGGGCGGAGCCGACAGCATCCGCGGCTATACCCAGGACTCGCTCGTCCCCCAGGACATCGCCGACCAACTGCTCTCCCCGGACGACCCGCTCAGCATCGACGAGGTCGTCATCCGCGGCGGGGACGCCTTCGTCAACCCGCGCGCCGAGCTCCGCATCCCGCTCACCGGCTCCGTCCAGACCACCCTCTTCGTGGACGCCGGCAACCTCTGGACGGACCCGAGCCTCATGCAGCCCTTCGATCTCCGCTACACCACCGGCACCGGCCTCCGCATCGGCACGCCGGTCGGCCCCCTCGTCTTCGACTACGGCTTCAACGTCGATCGAGTCCTCGACCAACTCTTCCCCGAGCGAACGCCGAGGCGCTACTGGGAAGCGCTCGGCGCGTTTCATTTCAGCATCGGGTTGCTCTGAACGGGCCCTCTCGCGCCTGACGCCTTTTGCCACGTTCGCGAAGAGGCGGACCGGGGAGTACTGGAGTACTGAAGAATCGGACGTGGCGGTCGTCTTCCGTTCCCCAGCCTCGATGCGCGCGACGCTCGCGCTGGCGCTCGCCGGCGCCGGCTTCGGCTCGGCGTGCGCCCCGGCGACGCCGGACGCGGCGAGCGCAGGGCTCACGGCGCCGGCGCCGTTCGTCGAGTTGGTCGTTCCGGCTCACGAAAACGCCGTCGTCTCTCTGCCGCTCGGCGCCGCCACACCGCGTCCGCTGCTCGTCGCCGCGCACGGCGCCGGGGATCGCGCCGAGTGGCACTGCGAGCTCTGGCGGCGCATCGTCGGGGACCGAGCATTCGTGCTGTGCCCTAGGGGGCGCCGGACGGACGTCCGCGTTCCCCGCGAAGAGGCAGCCTACTACTACCCCGATCACCACGCGCTCGAGCGTGAGGTGCTCGCTGCCGTCGCGGCGCTCGGCGAGCGCTACGGTGAGGCTCTCGACGCGACTCGAGCCGTCTACACGGGGTTTTCGCAGGGTGCGATTCAGGGCGCGCTCGTCATCGCTCGAAACCCCGGGCTCTTTCCGCGCGCGGCCCTCGTCGAGGGGGGCAACGGCTTCTTCGACGAGTGGTCTCCGTGGGCGGCGCGCCGCTACCGAAAAGCGGGAGGCGAGCGGGTGCTCTTCGGCTGCGGCTCACCCTACTGCGTGCGGAGCGCCGAGCGCTGTGCCGGCTACCTCGAAAAGGCGGACGTACTGGCGCGTGTCGTCCACGCCGAAGGCGCCGGGCACAGCTACGGTCCGGCGATGGAGGCCGAGCTCACGAAACACTTCGACTGGCTCGTCGCGGACGACCCGCGCTGGCAACCCGACTGAACCGGGCGGGCTCGCGCCGGAGGCGCGCTACGCCGACCGCGCCGTCTTCGGCTCGATCGCCGCCCGCTCGTTCTGCACGGGCCACGGGAACCGCACGAACCAGCTCGTCCCGGCGCCGGGCGAGGATCGCACCTCGATCCTTCCGTGCATCGCCTCGACTCGTCGCCGGAACGCCGCCATCCCGACTCCGCGCCCCGAAACGTCGCTCACGGCGTCGCGCGTGGTGATGCCGTCCGTGCACAGCGCCGCCAGGAGGTCGGCGTGCGTGGCATGCGGAAGGCCGCGGCTCTTCGCCATCTCCGCGATCCTGGTCCAGTCGATGCCCGAGCCGTCGTCGGTCACCTCGAAGGTGAGGAGGCCGCCGCTGATTTCCGAGCGGAAGAGCAGCGTGTGCCGGAGCGTCTTCTTCTGCGCGCGTCGCGCTTCGACGGGCTCGAAGCCGTGGTCGACGGCGTTGCGAATGACGTGGCCGAGCTCGCCGAAGAAAGGAGTCCAGACGTGCGGGTCGAGGCGCACGTTGTTGGCGATGACTTCGACGTCGATCTCGCCCTTGCCGAGCCGGCGCGAGAGGGCCTTCGCCTGGTCGGCAAGGCGACCGAAGGCGCGCGACGCCGGTTCCAGCTGCCAGCTCAGGACCTGGTGCAGAACGTCGGACTGGCGCTCGTTGCGCGAGAGGCGCGAGACCAGCGAGCTGTACTCGGATTCGGGGATTTCGATGACGTGCTGGCCGACGCTGCCCGTGAAGCGCGAGACGTGATCCGACACGGTACGCCAGCGGTTCTCGAGCTCGCGCAGGGTATTCTCCTGCATGCGGCCGTCTTCGGCGATCTGATCCTCGAGCGTGTGGCAGAGGCGCGCGACGACGGCCAGGCCCATCATGCCGCTGTTGCCCTTCAGCGTGTGGAGCGTGCGCTTGAGGCTCGTGAAGTCGCCGCTGTTCGTGTGCGTGGCGATCTCGTCGACCATGCTGCCGGCTTCCTTGAGGAAGTTGGTGAAGCCGCTCTTGTCGAGCATCAGCTTCTTGAAGCCTTGCATCAGCTCGCCCTGCTCGGCCTCTTCGCGCTCGCGGATCAGATCCTCGGTCACGTCGGCGACCACGACCATGATGCCGACCAGCGCGCTGTCCTCGAAGAAGGGCAGGTAGCGGAAGCTCCAGGTGCGCGAGCCGTTCGTCAGGCGCTCGGGGAACTGGTCGATGCAGACGTCGAGCGGCAAGAAGCCGTCTTCGAGCTGGCCCCAGGCGAGCCGCAGCGCGACGGAGAACGCCCGCGAGGTGACGCCGAGGTAGTCCCAGAACGGCATGCTGCTCCCCGACTGGCCGAACCACTCGCTCACGACGCGCGAGCGCTCGCCCACCATGATACCCGCGGGGGAAAGCGTGATGAAGCCCTGGTCGACGTTGTCGAGCACGAGCTGCATGTCGCGGTTCTTGAGCGCGAGCTCGGCGGTGCGGGCTTCCACCTTCTGCTCGAGGGTGCGGTTCATCTGCTCGAGCTTCTGGTTCGAACCCTCGAGCTCCTCGACCATGCGGTTGAAGGAGGAGCCGAGCAGCTCGAGCTCGTCGCCGGACTCGATGCGCACGCGGACCTCACGCTTGCCGGACGCGAGGTCCTCGGCGGCGCGGGTCAGCGCGCCCACCGGCTCGGTCACCTTCACCGCCTGTGCGCGGCTCAGGAGCAGGCCGAGCAGCGTGGCCGCGCTCACGAGCGCGGAGATCCAGATCACCGAGCGCCAGAGCCGCGCGACGGAGTCGCTCTTCGCCTTCTCGAGCGCCTCGTGCATGCGCCGGAGCGAGAGGCCGTAGCGGATCGTGCCGAGCGTCTCGCCTTCTTCGGAGACCACCGGCACGGCCACTTCGAGCAGATCCTGCCCCAGGCGCGTCGCGCGCGTGACCGCCGTCGTCTTGACGAGCAGCTCGCCTTCGCTCAGGCCGAGCACGCGGTACGCCGTTTTTTCCGGGGTCTGGCTCTGGCCGACGGCGTCGCCGCGCCGGCTGAGCGCCAGGGTCTCGCGCTCGGAGTTGACGAAGATACCGTAGACGAGGTCGTGCTCGTCCTGCACCGCCCGCTCGACGAGGCGCTGCATGTCGAGGAACGCGTTGTCGAGCGTCAGGCCGCGCAGCGCGAGCGCGTGGTTCTGCGTGAGCACCCGCCCCTTGCTGGTGATGCCGTCGCGGATGTGCCCTTCCACCTGGGCGAGCTCGACCCGCGAGGCTTGCACGTTCAGGAGCACGACGATGGCCAGCGTTGAGATCCCGATCAGGACCGAGACGAAGAGCAGGATCTTGACGAACTTCCCGCGCAAGCTGCTGCGCTCGTGATGGGCTTTCGGAGTGTTCGCCAAGCTCACTGCTCCAAAATACGGTCCACTTGGGTGAGGGCCCCCTCGCGGAGCGCGAAACGTTCGAGCACTTGTGGCAGATCCACGGTGGTGGTGGTCGAGACGGGCAGCTCGGCGCTGCGGGTGGGCACTTCCCAGTCGTTGTCGGCGATGTCGAAGACCAGGTTGGCGGCCTGCACGCCGAGCGCCGCGTGATCCGGCAGCACGGCGAAGGTGCCGAAGGATTGGGCGGGCGAGACCAGCGACGCCGCGCCGACGATGTTCGGCACCCACGGCCGTTCGTTGAGCGCCGGCAGCCAGCCTTCGGCGATCAGCTTGCCGGTGAGCAGCCGGTCGTCGTTCAGGATCCAGAGCGCGTCGACGCGGTTCTTGAGCTGGCGCAGGGCGCGCTTGATCTCCGAGGAGTTCGGGTTCTCGCTCACCATCTCGCGGATCACGTGGGTTTGCTCGAGCTGGGCGAGCGCAGCCTGGCGATCGACGAAGCTCGACAGCGGCTTCCTGAGCACGACGCCGACGCGGTCGATGCGCTTCGCGACGAGCTTGCGCAGGTTCGTGACCACGGTGATCAGCGGTACCTCGTAGCTGATGCCCGTCGCCGCGCGCGGCCAGTCGCGCTTTGCCTCGAGGAACGAGGTCATCACGATCACCGCGGGCGGGAAACGGCGGCCGCTCGCGCTCTGCTGGTAGTGCCGGTAGGCGGCGACCGTGGGATTGTTCATCAGCACGAGCCCGGCGGGCCGGTGGCATTCGATGCCCTGGGCGATGCTCGCCGCCGAATCGCGATCGTTCACGCTGAGCGCGATGAGCTCGAACTCGCGGCCGAGCTCGTCCGCCAAGCTCGTCCAGACTTCGCGCGTCTGCGCGGTTTCGGGCATGCAGACCAGCACCGACTGATCCCCGCCGCGCCGGCCCGTGATGCCGATCTCGCGGTAAGCCGAGCGGCTGGCCGGGCCTGCTGCGTTGGGCTGGCAACCCATGAGAGCGCCTGCACCAGCCTGCAAGCACCACAGAAATTCACGCCTGGTCAGCGCCATTCGTCGACTCCGAGCAATTGAGAAGCATCGCGGGGAAGCTTGCCGATGGCCGAGAGCACCGAAGCTCCGGCGGGGCCCACGCTCGCCGCGGCGGGCAGGCCGACTTTGACGTCGAGGTCTTTCTGCACGAGCGGCAGGCGGCTCGTCTCCTTCAGCTCGGCGAAGAGCCGGGACGGCAAGAGCACCGCCTCCACCCGTTGCAGCTGCAGGAGCGGCAGTAGATCCTCGACCTTGGTGACGCGCTCCACGCGAGTACGCGAGCTCGTGAGGCGCCTGACGAACGCATCCGTGCCGTTGCGCCCGAGCAGATCGAGCGCACCGACGCGCTCCACGCGCTTCGGATCGGGCATCGCACCGTTGCCCACGAGGGCGTACGTTTCTTCACTCTCGCCGCGCCGCCGGCCCTGGAGCTGCGGAGCGAGCCCCTGAGCGCTCAGCACCGCGGGCAGCGTGAGCACGGCGTCCTGACCTTGCTGGAGCACGCGCTCGAAGTCGCCGATGCGGCCGACCGTGGTCGTGGTGACTCCGGGCAGGCCCGCCTGCAGCAGGCTCTGGAGCGCGCGTTGTTTCACGGCGATGTGCAGGTACACGAGCAGCCTGCCGCCCGCCGCGTGCGCGGCCCCCGCGAGCAAAACGGTGCCGAGGGCGGCCGCACCCGCCAAGAGGAGCGGTTCGGTAGAGTAAGGAGGTGGGGGATCGGAATGCATCATGAGCAGCCTAGAAGGCGACGAACTCGCCCTCTTTCAGGATGTGGATCGCACTCGAGTAGCTCAGGGATTCTTCGTCGATACCGCCGTCCATCGTGACGACGATCTCGCCGCGCAACGTGCGGAACAGGTAGGTGACCGCGTTGGCCGAAGGCGGTCGCTGCCGGCTCAACGCGTCCGGGCTCATGGCCGACGGCAAGCCGATGCGGAGCACCACCTGAAACTGCATGAGCCGGTTCTTGATGCGTCCGACCAGCTGATTCGTGAGCTCGCGCAGCACGTCGTGCAGGCCCGCCTCGTTCGCGTCCGGACCCGAGAACAGCTTGTAGACCGGCGTCTCCAGCGAGAGCGTGGCGCGCCCGTTGCCCGATTGTCCCGAGAACGCCATCACCCCGACGAGCTCGAAGTGCCGGGACGGCTGCGCGCCTTTGCGGATCACCGAGACCGGCGCCACCGCCACTCCGCGTGAATGAAATAGCTCCACTGTGCAGCTCTGTACGATGATGTCGAGAATCGGGCGCTGCCCGCTCGGCGTCTTCGCCTCTGCTTCGAGATCGGGTGGTTCGCGTCGGCGGGTCGTCACGGACGAAGCTCGGACCGCTATAGGCCCTGACTTCCTAACGGCCAGCCACGTTCAAGATTCAGCCCCCGTGCGTGCGTTCAGGCCGTCGATTTGGCCGACAATGTCGCGCCAGGCAGGGGACTATCGCACCTTGGAGGAGAAGCCGCGGAATCGCGAGCGAGTTTTTGCGGGAGGCCCTTAGCGCGGCGGGCGATTGTCCGTTTGGGGGGGTAGGGGCTCCTCATTCGAGGGGAACCATCGGGAGAGCCTGCGTGAAGAAGGTGCTGGTCGTGGACGATTCGGAGACCATCCGCACGGAGGTCGGGCGCACGCTCGGTCCGGCGGATTTCTCCGTGATCGAGGCCCGCGACGGTGCCGAAGGGCTCGCGGCCGCCCGCGCTCACCCCGACCTGTCGCTGATCGTGCTCGACGTGAACATGCCGGTCATGAACGGACTGGAGATGCTCGACCGTCTGAAGCAAGACGCGAAGACGGCGCCGATTCCCGTGCTGCTGCTCACGACCGAAGCCGAGGACACGCTGATTGCGCGCGCGAAAAAAGCGGGTGCCCGCGGCTGGCTGATCAAGCCCGTCAAGGCGGACACGCTGCTGAAAGCCGCGAATCAAGTCGCGCGGAACCTCCGGGCTCCCTGAAGAATACGAGTTTCCCGGAGCAGGCGGCTCCGGCGCGCGGTTCCGTGGTATGGCGCGGAGGATGGCGGACGAGCAGCCGAGCCGCGTCGGCACGCTGATCGCGGGCAAGTACCGCGTCGACGCCGAGCTGGGGCGTGGGGGCATGGGCGCCGTGTACCGCGTCACGCACGTTCAGGTGGGGCGGCAGTTCGCGCTCAAGGTTCTGCACAAGGAGCTCGCGGCGAACCGCGAGGCGGGCCTGCGCTTCATGAAGGAAGCGCAAGTGGCGGGCCGCATCGGTCACCCGGCGATCCTCGACATCTTCGACGTCGGCGAGTGCGACGACGGCGCGCTCTTCATGCTGATGGAGCTGCTCAGGGGTCAGCCGCTGGCGGCCGCGCTGGAAGACCAGGCGCTCGACGTCGCGCAGGCGACCTGGATCGCGAGCGAGCTCCTGGAGGCGCTGGCGGCCGCTCACCGGGTCGGCGTGCTGCACCGCGACGTGAAACCTCAGAACGTGTTCCTGGCGCTCGCCGCGGACGGACGGCGCGTGGTCAAGCTCCTGGACTTCGGCATCGCGAAGTTCCAGGACGCGAGCGACGAGAGCGCGCTGACGCGGACGGGCAAGATCGTCGGCTCGCCGCTCTACATGGCTC
>DASXWF010000097.1:0-5333 GCA_036503835.1 Polyangiaceae bacterium
TTCGTTTCCGAGGGCTAGCTAGCCCTCCGACTGCCCGCATTTCGTTTTCCGAGGGCTAGCTAGCCCTCCGACTGCCCGCATTTCGTTTTCCGAGGGCTAGCTAGCCCTCCGACACACGTCCTGCACACCGATTTTCCACCATGACTGCGTCAGTTGCGCGCGTCGTGGCGTGATCCCCCCGCTAGCTAGCCCTCTGACAACCCCCATTTCGTTTTCTGAGGGCAACGATGCCCTCCGCGCACGAACGTGAGGTTCTCGCGGGACTAGAGCACCACACCAAACGCGATGTGCTCTAGACCAGCGCCGATCGTGACATCTAAAAGCACATCCCGACCTGACAGACCCCGTCGACGCAGCTCAAGTATTCCGTACGGTCGGCACAGTCTTCGTCGTGCTCGCAGGCGCTGGCGCATTCGTCCGCACGCCGGCCGCAACCACCCGCCGGTCCGCATCCAGTGCAGATGTTTTGTAGCTGAGTCCCCTCCGGGCAATCGCCGTCATCATCGTCGTCGCTTCCAGAGCACCCCGCGGCGACCACCAAGACACAGAGCACCCCAACCAGCCTCCCGAAGACGCGCATGGCGCAGATTACCATGCTCACGATGGCCTCGGCTATCTCGAGCGCTGGTACACTCGGAAACGACATGGCCCTGCACGCATCCCTGTCACAGCAGGATCATCGGCCCTGGCCGCTTCCCCAGAGCGCGTGGACCTGGCGGCAGTCGTGGCTCGATCTGCTGTTTCTGCATTGGCCCGTGCCCGCCAGCGCGCTGCGACCGCTCGTGTCGGAGAAGTTGGAGCTCGACGAGTTCGACGGGACGGCGTGGCTCGGGGTGGTGCCGTTTCGTATGGCAGGGGTGATGCGCCGGCCGTTGCCGGATATGCCGTGGGTGTCGGCGTTTCCCGAGCTGAATGTGCGGACTTACGTGACCTTCGGCGGAAGGCCGGGTGTCTGGTTTTTGAGTCTCGACGCCGCGAATCGACTGGCGGTTTGGGCCGCGCGACGGTTCTTTCACTTGCCGTACTACCTCGCGGAGATGTCGCTCGTGGAGGACGAGAGCGGGATCCGTTACCGTTCCCGGCGCGCCAACGCCGAGTTTCGCGCCCGCTATCGACCGACGTCGGAGCCTTATCTGGCCCAGGCAGGGTCGCTGGAGCACTGGTTGACGGAACGGTACTGTCTGTATGCCGAAGCGCCCGACGGCGCGATCTGGCGGAATGAGGTTCACCACCATCCCTGGCCGTTGCAGTCCGCAGCGGCGGAGGTCGAGCACGATACGCTCTCGGGCTCGCATGGGATTTCCGTTCAAGGGCCGCCCGCGCTGCTGCACTTCGCGCGGCGCCTGGATGTCGTGGTGTGGAACGGCGAACGCGTCGCCTGAAGGCGCCGTTCGAAAATTATCGCGTAATCCAGCCGCCGAGCAGCGCTCCGGCGATTCCGCCCACCGCTCCGCCGACCACGGTGCCGACGCCGGGTAGGACGAGCGTGCCGATCGCGGCGCCGCCTTCCATGCCGCCCCACGTGGTGCCGCCCTTGAGGACGTTCTTGCTGGTGCGCGCCGCCAGCTGCTTTCGGTCGATGTCGCCGGAGAAGAGTCCTTTCATGTCTTTTCCGAATTCGACCAGGGTCAGTCCGATCGCGACCGGAGCGGCGCTTCGACTCAAGGCGTGGGCTCCCGCCTTGAACAAGACGGCCTCGGCGGCGACGCTGAATCCACTGACGGCCGCGCCGGTCGCGGCCCCCGTCGCCGTATCCTTGAGGGTCGAGACGGCCGCCTCCGACGCCGATTTTCGCCCCTTCACGAGCGCGAGCCCGTTGATGACCACCGACACGCTTCCGCCAATCGCGGCACCCGCCAGCGCACCGTGACGGAAGGCTCTGGCCAGCTGGGTTCGAACGAGCTCGGTCGCGGCCTCCGCGGGGTTCGCGACGGCTTTGAGCGCCTCGATGCGCGAAAGGACTTTGCTGCCGGCCCGAGCAGCTCGAAGGCGATCGACGAGGCGTTCCGAGTCGAGCAGCGCGACCTCGGCGACGGCGGCACCGTTGCCGGTCACCGCTACGAAGACGGCCTCGGCTGCAGCGTCATGCGGCGGACCGAGGTCCGACTCTTCGCGGGTCACGCCTGCTGGTTCTGGCACGACTCTCCGAGTCTCGGGCAGGTGGCGGCAGCTCGTCAAACCGCGCAGCGATTCTCGTCTCGTTCCGCGATCTTGAGTCGGCTTCGAGCGGGATCGCGAGGAGACGATGTCGGGAAAAATACTTCACCCGATCATAAATTCCGGTGCGCACCCACCACGGACCAGTATCCACAGGGAAAACTGCCGCGTTGGTAGGGCCCTGCGGAGAATCCCGGACGACCCATGGCGCGGCGAACGGACAACACCTTGCTGAGGGCGGACGACGGCGGCCCGAGCGACGATCTCGACGCGGGCTGGGACGACGAGCCCGAGTCCCGACCGTTTCCGTTGAGGACGGTCCGCGCGGCGCCGCTCGCGAGTGTCGCTCCCGAGTCCGGCATCGTCAGCCGGCTGCCGATGTCGTCGTCGCTGCCACCCGTGCTGCACCCACCCCGCCCGCGCTCGTCGAGCTCGATGCTCCACCCGTACGATGATCCGACGCTCGAAATCGGTACCGCGCTGTTGGGCGACGCGATCTTCGACGGCTTCGAAGATGCCCTGACAGAACCGGAATCCGACGTCGGATCATCGCCGCGCTGACGCGCCGGCTCCAGCCGGCGCTCAGAGCTTGCCGCCGCTGCGCGCCGGCGTGCCCGCCTTCGCCGTGTGCCGCTCACCCCCCGCCTCGCGGATCACGAACAGCACGGCGTACTGGCCCCACGCGCCGCCCGGCGCGCGGTAGTGCGTGACGCCGACTTCGACCGAGATCGGATCCTGGTCGAGCAGGACGTCGGGCCAGGTGATTTGTTTGAGGTCGGTCGTCTCCATGATCCAGCCCGAAACCGGGATGTGTTCGGAGGTGCTGACGCTTTGCATGACGTCGGTCAGGGCGTCTTCGGTCGTCGTGGCGTTGGAGGCGATCTGGGCGAGCGCGGACTCGAGGGCGCGCGCGCGAGGCATGCGCTGTGGTGCGCCGTGCTTGCGGGCGGCGCGGCGTTTGACGAGCTCCTTGAAGACGGCGTCTTCGTCGGCGCGATGATCGCGGGATTGAAAGAAGGAATAGGTGGTGACGAGCGCGATCGCGCCGGGGTTGACCTTTTCGGCTCCGATGGCGACCTTCGTCATGTCGGGGTCGAGCAGGATGAAGCGGCCCATCGGGCTTTCGAGCGCGTAGCTCAGCCAGCGGCCGGGGCTCGCGCCGCTCGTGACGGTGCCCCAGTAGATGCCGCCGTCGCGAATGACGCCCTCGACGTCCCAGCCGGCGAGGACGCCGAGCCCGATGCGATCGATGATGTCTTCGTTTCCTTCGGAGG
Source organism: Polyangiaceae bacterium (assembly GCA_036503835.1). Lineage (GTDB taxonomy): Bacteria > Myxococcota_A > Polyangia > Polyangiales > Polyangiaceae > PMG-095. Next base: position 3,432 of record DASXWF010000097.1, read on the forward strand.
CCGCGCGCAGCATGTGAGGCGCGAGCTTCTGGTTGACGCTCGACTGTTCGGCTGCGAGCGCGAACGGCCCGCGCCCGGCGACCTTGCGCGCGTCGTTCAGCTGGCCGAGGAGCGCCGCCTGAAAGGCGTTGCCGTCCGAGGCGACGGTCTCGGCGTCGGGCGTCACCGGCTCGTAGACGAGGCCGGCTTCGTCGTTGCGCCGTACCAGCGCGGCGAGCTCGATTTCCATGAGCACACGGCCCGGGTTGCGCGTCGCGATTTCGATGCGCGCCTGCTGGTCGTCGGCGGCGATCGGACAGGTGACGCGGAATCGCGGCAGGCTGAGCGTGCGATCGGGCTCGCACGCGAGCACGCCGTTCGGGCCCTGGTTGACGAGCGCGAGCGCGTAGGCGGCGCCGGGCGACACCTGGCCTTCGAGCGTGACGCTGTCGCCGCTGACGAGCGGCGAGAAGTTCGAGAAGCGCGCGACCGGACGGCCCGAATAGAGCACGACACCGACCTTGCCCTTCGCGCGGGCGACCCCGAATCCGACGTGGGTCTGCGCGTCGAGGCCCGCGGCGTCGACGGTCTTCCGCACGCTTTCTTCGTACTGCTTGATGATTTCGGCGTCGGGAACGCTGTCCGGTACGTCGCCGGTCAGCGTCCCGAGCCGGATCGAGACGAGGGTGCTGCCGCAGCGCTCGACGAAGTAACGGCGCGTGGCGTCGTCGGGGAAGCCGCCGTTCGTGACGTAGAAGCGCGCCGTCTCCTCGGCCGCGCAGCGGAGCTCGGCCGACAGGGCGCCGCCGCCCGTCTCGCTGACGGCTCTCGCGAAGACCCGGTCCCACGGCGTTTCGGCCGGGTAGGCGGCGCCCGGAGCGGGGACCTTGGCTTCGAGCTTCCAGCTCGAGACCGACGCTGTCTTCAGCGACTCCACCGGTTCGGCACGCGTCGCGATCATGTCGCGAAGCTCCGCCTTGGAGGGAAACTCGGCGACTGGCTTGCCCAGGCCACCGCCCCCTCCGCACCCCGTACCCAGACTCAACACGACCCACCCGAACAGCACTCGCTTCATGGTTTCTCCCGCAAACAAGTCCATGCACGCATTCCCGCAACCCACGCGGGTGATCGTGATGGTTTGTTTGGGGGGATCACACGGGAGCGGTTTCGACGCCAGTAGGAAAAGGCGTGTCCTCCGACTGAGGGACACGCGCGAGCCAAGAATTCGGCCGAAAAGTACAAAACAAAGGCGTAGCTGACCCCGCGACGTCACCCGCCCGCCTCCGCGGGTGACGTCGCCCGGCCTTCACCCGAGGCTCAGGGGAAGAACGACCAGCGCTGGGGCTTCGACGCGCTGCTGCAGGTGCTCACCGTGGCAAATCCCGAGCCGCCGGTGATGCAGGTGCCGGTCGAGCTGTTCCGGATCTGGCGGCCCGTGCCGCTCGTGACGAACGTCCAGCGCTGGCTCGCCGACGTGCTGCTGCACGTCGCACGCCGTACCAGCGTCGAGTCCGTGAGGGCCTGCAAGCAGGTGCTGTCCTGCGTGTTCTGGATCTGGAAGCCGCTCCCCGAGGTGACGAGCTTCCAGTAGTGGTTGTCGGCCGGCTGATTCCTGCCGTCACAGACCTGCGACAGGACGTCTGAGGCCACGCCGCCCTTCGACAGGCAGAACAGGTTGTCGTGGTTCATGAGGAAGCCGAGCTCGCCGTTCGCGATCACGTTGAGCTTGCTGGGAGTCTCGAGCCAGCGGCGCACGTTGCTCACGCGCGTGTAGAAGGTCTCGCCGCTCTGCGCGAACGAGACGATGCCGGAGACGAGGTTCGATCCGGACGACCGCTCCATGAGCGGGCTGCCCGAATCGCCCGAGCATCCGCTCGGCGTGCCCGTCGTGCGAAAGTAGTGCTTGTCCTTCGCCGTCGTAGC
>DASXWF010000098.1:0-8660 GCA_036503835.1 Polyangiaceae bacterium
CTCGCTCAAGAGGTGCGCCCGATTCACGGCCAGGATCTCGATCAGCCCCGCCGCCTTCGCCTCGGTCTCGGTGAAGCTCTTGGATTCGCGAACCATGGCTTCGGCGGGCGCCGGCGGTCGCCCGCGCCGCGCCGCCAGCGACTTCACGAGCGAGGCCAGGCTGTTCGTCGCCTTCTCGTCCATCGCGCCCTCGAGCGGCTTGTCGCCGCCGACCGGGTGCGCGGCCCCGACCCGCGTTCCCGGCGCCATCGCCGCCACGTCGGTGGCGAGCAGAATGAAGGCGCCGGCGGACGTCGCCTGCGCGCTCTGCGGTTCGACGAAACCGACCACCGGCAGCGGGGCGTTCGTGATCGCCGTCGTGATGTTCTGGAGCGACGAGACCAGACCGCCCGGCGTGTCGATGGTGATCAACAAGAAATCGGCCCGCTCCTCGACGGCGCGCGCGAGCGAGCGCTCCACGTAGCGCTGCTTGATGGGGTTGATCACTCCGTCCACGCGGATGTGGAGGTAGCGGCCCGGAGCGGCGAAGGCGGAGCTCGCCGAGCACAGGATCAAAAAGGCTAGCGCCGCGAGAACCACTCGGACAAGCGCGCGGCGCATGGCCCGCCAATCGTAGCAGGCCCGCGCCGGGCTCGTGATAGCGTGCGCCCCGTGCGAATCGGCCCCCTCTTGGCGCTCGTCTCGCTGGCGAGCGTTCACCACCGGGGCGAGGCAAAACCGGCGGCTGACGCGCCGGAGGAAGCACCGGCAAGATCCGCTCCGGGCCGCGAAGCTACGCCGGTGGAGCCTGCCAGTGCCGAACCGCCACGACCTTCCCCGTCGCGGCGCGCGCTCTCCACGGCCGCGGCGGTCGTTCCGGGGGCGGTGGTCCACGGCTCGGGTCACTTGGTTGCGGGTGACCCGCAGACCGGGTACACGCTGCTCGCGGCCGAGGGCGTGGGGCTCGGGTTGGTGCTGGGCGGCGGAACCACGTTCTTGCTGTCCGGAGCTTCGCGCTACCTGGTTGCTCCGGCGGCGGCGCTGACGATCCTCGGTTTCGGATTGTTCGGGTTCTCGCTGGCCGCGGACATCTACGGGACCGCCTCGGCCGACGGCGGTGCCGTCGAGCTCGTTCCGCGCCTGGCGCCGAGCTTCGAGAGCGAGCTCGGCTATCGCTACGTGGCCGATCCGCGCTTCGCCTACGATCACTTCGTCGTGGAGAGCGTCACCTGGCGCGGCGGGCACTACCGCGTCACGCCCTCGGCCTGGTTCGCGACCGGCGGCGAGAACGCACGCTACCGCGTCGAGGGCGCATACCGGCTGATCGGTGTCTTGCCCGGGGAGCGCGCCACGACGAGCGATCAGCTCGACATCGTGCTCGGCGCGCTGCATCACCGCTACTCACCCGAGCACTTTCAGCGCTCCGGTATCGAGCTCGCGCTCTCCTCGCGCTACGATCTGGCGCACGTCGGGCCGAGCCTGCGCGGCGCCTTCGTGGAGTTCGGGGTAGGCTACGGGCTTGCGCGCATCGACTACGACTTGCGAGGCTCGGACGTCCCCGCCGACGGCGACGATATCCTGCTCGCGAACCTCGGCTTCGGCGCGCTGCTCCGCGGCAAGGCGGCCCCCGGGAGCGAGATCCGATTCTACTATGACCATCGCCACGACGACTTCGCGGCCGGGCTCCTGATGACCGGACTCCTGAGCGGCGTTCCCGGCAAGTTCGGGCTCGATGGGCGCTGGTTCTTCTCGCCCCGCGTGGGTGTGCTCGCCGACGTGCACGCAGGGTCGGCCGTCGTCTCCGGGCTTTCGCTCGTGCTGCGCGAGGGGATCGCGCCGCGACCGGGGGCGCCGCGATGAGACCACTTTGCGCCGTCGTCGTGGTCGCGGCGCTGCTCGGGTGCACGCCCCGGGCCGAAGAGCGCGCGCGTCGCGATCTGAGCGTCGGTACTCTGACGAGCGCGACCATCGACGTCCGAGTCGTCTCCGGGCTTGCGACCGTACGGGCGCTCGGGACGGAGCGTGTCGCGCTTTGGGCGAGCGCTCCGAGTTTCGATTTCGAGCTCACGGCGCGCGCGGCGCTCCGGCTGCGTTTCGAGGTCGAGAACGCGATGCCCGCCGCGGTGCTGCGCGCGGTCCCCGCCGGGAGCGTGGTGGCCGCCGAGCCTGGTCAGAACCCCACCAAGAAAGCTTGGCAGCTCACGTTACCCGTGGGCACGACGCGCTTTCGCCTCGCCACGCCGGACGCGGGCGTGGCGGGCCCGTTCCGCTTCGCGCTGATGAGCGACGTCCAGGAAGCCATCGATGAAGTTCAGGACATCTTCACGCTGATCGACGCCGAGCCGGAGCTCTCGTTCCTGCTGGGGGCGGGCGATCTCACCGAGCGCGGCACGGTCGAGCAACTCGAGCGTTTCCAGCGCGAGCTCGCGACCCTCGGGGTGCCGTACTACACGACGCTCGGCAATCACGAGCTCGGCACGACGCCGCCCCCGTACCAGGAGTGGTTCGGCCGCGCTAGCTTCCAGTTCTCGCACCGCGGCGTCTACTTCACCCTGCTCGACTCCGGCAGCGCGACGCTCGACCCGCTCGTCTACGAGTGGCTCGACGGCTGGCTCGCGAACGCTCGCAACAGCGTGCACGTCGTCGGCATGCACGTTCCGCCGATCGATCCGGTCGGGGTCCGGAACGGCGCTTTCGGCAGTCGCGCCGAAGCGACCGCGCTCATCGCCAAGCTCGCCGAAGCGGGCGTCGACCTCACGCTCTACGGTCACATCCACTCGTACTACTCGTACGACACCGCCGGCATTCCCGCGTTCATCTCCGGGGGCGGAGGCGCCATTCCCGAGCGCTTCGACGACATGGGCCGGCACTTCATGGTGTTCGACGTAGACCCGGTCCGCGGCCTGACTGGGTCGCGCGTCGTGCGCGTCGACTAGCGTGCTTCCGCCTTGCGCCGGCGCTCGCCGGAGGTGTTCAGAACGTGACGCCGCCCCCGAAATAGAGCGACGTCTCGTGCACCGTGAGGTGTCCCGGCGCAGCGCTGAGCGTTCCGGAAGAGCCAGGTGTCGGGTCCATGACGATGGCGTTGATATCGCCGCTCGAGAAGGCGTAGCGGAAGGCGAGGACGGTCGAGAGCACCATGGAGTCGGATGCCTCCTTCGCGGCCAGCAGATGACGGTCGCGGATCTCCACGCCGAGGCTCGCGCCGTAGAAGTCGCCGTTGGCGGCGATCGGGTCCGGCCGATCGGGGTCGGGAGAGCGATCGCTGAAGATGCCCCCGCCGATCGAGAACACCTCGCTCAGCCGGTAGAGGCCGCCGATGCGGCCGTTGACGACGGTCTTGCGCTCGATGCCGGCCGCGAGATTGTAGATTCCGGGCTCCACGCTGACCTCACCCGCGATGAAGCTTCCCGGCGCCGGTCGAAAGCTGAGTCCGATCACCGCGCGGCCCGCGCGCAGCGCGTGGATGCCCGAGACGGCTTCGCTCGGTTCGAGGATCTGCGCGGCGACGCCGGCGTCTTCTCGCGCAACGCCCACGGAGACGCTCGCGTCGATTTCCTGCGTCACGAGCGCGCGCGGCGAGCGGGCGCTCACGCCGAGGATGAAGCTCTCTCCGAGATCGAATTGAAAGCCGATGCCCGCTTCCAGGCCGATGCGCGAGAACGTCGACAGCGCCGAGCTCGACGCGAACTCGGTTTGCCTGCCGTCCTCGCCGCGGAGCGCGAAGATCGACGTCGACTCCGCCTCGGTTTCGTACGTCCCGATCAACGAGAAGCCGAGCCGCACGCGGCGCGAGAGCGGGAAGCCGAGGCCGGCGGCGAGGATCTGCAGGGAGCGCGTGATGCCGAGCGCGACCTGCAGGGCGCTCTCGGCGCCGGCGTCGTACACGCGAAGTGACTCGCGCAGCTTCAGGTTCGAACCCTGGGGCGAGAAGTAGCCGAGGCCGAGCGTGACGCCGCGGCCGAGACCGCGCGAGTAGGCGATCTGCGAAGGGATCGCGATGAACTCCGAAATCGACGCGTCCTCGCTTTCGCCCGTCGTGGCGCGGAGCAGCTGAGGCGCGAAATAGAAGCGGAGCGTGTAGGCGGTACCGCTCACGTCGATGTGACCCCGACCGTCGCGCCCGAGCCCGGCCGGGTTGTACCAGGTCGAGCTCGCGTCATCGACGGTGCCGACGACCGCGCCCGCGGAGATCGCCGCCGCGTTGCCGACGAAAAATTCGTCGTCGTTCCCGGCCTGCGCCGCCCTCGTCGAGAGCAGCAGCACGCCCGCGCAGGCGGCTGCAAGAAAACGTCGTGTTGCCGGGAGCACCGCGCCGAATCCTCGGCGAAGCCCCGCTACCCTGCAACTCGTGACAGGCGCGCGCGTCGCGAAGAAGTATCGATTTCGCTGCAAAGGGGCTAGTCTTCCGGCCGAACGCACCGGCTGCTTGCCGGCGCCCCGAAGGGAAAGGTCTTTTCATGATCATCAAACGCGGAGCTTTCTTGCTGCTCACCTCGGCGCTCGCCCACCAGGCCTGTGTCGTCAACGACGACGACGACGGCGGAGAGGGCGGCGAGGCCGGCGAAACGAGCGGCGGTAGCAGCTCGGGCGGCAAGTCGGGCGGCAAGTCCGGAAGTGCCGGAACCGGCACGAGCGGTTCGAGTGGTTCGAGCGGCAGCGGCTCGGGTGGTGAAGCGGGAGCCGCGCAGGCAGGCCAGCCCGGTACCGGAGGCGACGACGGGGCCTCCGGTGAGGGCGGAAGCCCGAGCGAGGCGGGCAGCGGCGGTTCGGCGGGCGAGCCGCAAGGCGGGCAGGGCGGTCAGCCCCAAGGCGCGGGCGGCGAGGGCGGCGAGCCGAGCTGCGACGACAGCTCCGGCACGCCCGGCGACTGTACCGCGTTCGACGAGACCGACTGCAGCTTCGAGCGGAGCTACTGTACTTCCGCCGGTACGTTCCTGAAGCCCCGCGTCGCAGAGGCGGCGACCGAGTGCATGCTCGCGGACGCGGACTGCTCGACGAGCGGCATCGATCCCTACGCCTGCGTGCGCACTGCGCTGGAGGGCGCCTGTCCCGACGCCGCGAACGACGCGTTCTGCGCCTACGCGGTTACGCTGTGCGACCCGCAGGAATCGCTGGACGCGGCCGGCTGTCACGCCCTGGTGGACGGTTTGAACGAGGACGGCCTCGCGAGCGTGACCTCTTGCGTCGAAGACGGCTGCACGTTCGGCCTGTGGTCGTGCGTCGAGAGCTTGTAGTCGGCGCGCGGCGCACGGAGGCCGGCGGTGAAGCAACGACCGAAGCTGCCGCCGCCCCCGGCCTTTCACTCCGAGCTCGCGACGATCGGCGTCACGGGTACGAACGGTAAGACCACCACCACGACCTTCGCCGCCGCGGCGCTCGGCTGCTTCGGCGCGCCGGTGCCGAGGGTCACCACCGTGGGCTTCTTCGTCGGAGAGGAGAAGCTCGAGCTTCCGGGCAGCTACGAAGCGTTCGTGAAGACGCTTCGCAAAGGCCACGAGCGCGGCGCTCGCCACGCCGCGATCGAGCTCTCGAGCGAGGCGCTCGCGCTCGGGTTCTTCCACGCCTGGCCCTGCAAGGTGGGCGTATTCACGAACCTGACGCACGACCACCTCGACCGGCATCGCACGCCCGAGCACTACCTCGCGAGCAAGGCGCAGCTGTTCGTGCACCTGTCGCCAGGCGGCACGGCCGTGCTCAACGCGTGCGACCCGGCGAGTGCCCTGCTCGCCGAGGTGATCCCGAAGGGCGTAAGAGTCGTGCACTACGGCGTGCAGAGCCGCGGGGAGCCCTTCGCGCCGCTCGCGCTCGAGGCTCGACGCATCGACGTGTCCTGGGATGGCACGGTCGCCGAGCTGGTGCCGTCGGACGTCGTCGGTGTCGCGGGCGCCCGTCTGAAGCTTCGCGCGCTGGGCGAAGTGTACGTGGAGAACGCGCTCGCGGCGCTGGGCGCGGTGCTCGCGCTGGGCGCGCCTCTCGACGCGGCCCTCCGAGCTTTGGCGGACGCCGCTCCGCCGCCCGGTCGCTTCGAGCTCGTGCGTGAAGCACCGTACGTCGTCGTCGACTACGCGCACACTCCCGACGCGCTGCGCCGCACCCTCGAGCAGGCGCGGCGCCTGACCCGGGGTCGGCTCTGCGTGGTGTTCGGCGCGGGCGGCGAGCGGGATCGCGACAAGCGCCCCGAAATGGGCCGTGCCGCCGCGCTCGCCGATCGCGTGCTCCTCACGAGCGACAATCCACGGAGCGAGGATCCGGCCGCGATCGCGCGCGAGATCCAGGTCGGACTTGCCGAGCATCCTGCGGTCGAGGTCGTTCTCGATCGAGCGCTCGCGATCGCGCGCGCCGTTCGCGAGGCCGCTCCTGACGACCTCGTGCTTCTGGCCGGCAAGGGCCATGAGCTCGAGCAGCACGCGGGCGACGCCAAGCGACCGTTCTCCGACGCCGAGATCGCTCGCCGGAGCCGCTGAGCTCCCGTCACTCCGCCAGGCGGCGGCCGAGGAGCAGTCCCGAGAATCCGGCGGCGAAGCAGCCGAAGGTGGTCGCCGCAAAGTAGAGCAGAGCCGCGCCGAAAGCACCGTCACGCGCGAGCTTCATCGTCTCGTGATTGAAACTTGAGTACGTCGTGAGTCCGCCGATGAAGCCGGTAGCGAGCGCCAGCCGCAGCTGCGGCGAGAGGGAACCTCGGCTCGCGAGCTCGAGCACGACTGCAATCAAGAAGCATCCCGCGAGGTTGACGATCAGAGTTCCGTACGGAAACGCAGGCCCGAAGCGTTCGCCCGCCCACAGCGTCACCAGGTAGCGCGCGCCCGAGCCGGCGGCCCCGGCGAGGCACACCCAAAGAAGTCGCTCGAGCGAGTCGGAAAGCACGGCGGAGCTCCGCTCCGCGTTTATCACGCCTGCGCATGTGAGTGGCTGTGCGTGCCTGCCCCACCTGCCCGCGGTTCGGCCGAGCATCGTGTTCCCGGCGCGCTCTGGCGCGGCCTGCCGCCTGCCGCACGCCCGGCGTGGTACGCTTGCCTGCCCCATGATCCGCGAGGGCGATCTGCTGGCCGGTAAGTACCGGGTCGAGGGCCTCCTCGGGGCGGGCGGAATGGGGTACGTGGTTTCGGCGCTGCACGAGCAGCTCGAGCAGCGCGTCGCCGTGAAGCTGCTCGTGCCGGAGCTGGCGGAGGACCGCGACGCCGCGGCCCGCTTCCTGCGCGAGGCTCGCGCGGCCGTGCGCATTCAAAGCGAGCACGTGGCGCGCGTCCTCGACGTGGGCGAGCACACCGACGGCGCGCCGTTCATGGTGATGGAGTTCCTGTCCGGCCGCGACCTGTCGCACGAGCTCGCGGCGCTCGGGAAGTTCGAGATCGGGGTCGCGATCGACTACGTGCTGCAGGCCTGCGAAGCGGTCGCCGAAGCGCACGCCCTCGGCGTCATCCATCGCGATCTGAAACCGGCGAACCTGTTCTTGACCAAGCGCGCGGACGGCTCGCCGCTCGTGAAGGTGCTCGACTTCGGCGTCTCCAAGGCGATCTCGACGGATTCGGGGGGGACGGGGCCGCAGTCGCCGAGCCTCACGGCCGCTCAGTCGCTGCTCGGGTCGCCCGCGTACATGTCACCCGAGCAGGCGCGCCGGCCGAAGTCGGTCGACGCACGCACCGACATCTGGTCGCTCGGCATCGTCCTGTTCGAGTTTCTGGCAGGGCGTACGCCGTTTCCCGGTGATGCCCCGCTCGAGGTGCTGACCGCCGCGGTCTCGGAGCCGCCGCCCAGCTTGTGGGCGCTGCGACCCGACGTCCCCCACGAGCTGGAAGCGGTGGTCGTGAAGTGTCTCGAGAAGAAGCCCGAGGACCGCTACCAGTCGGTCGCCGACTTCGCCCACGCGCTCGCTCCGTTCGCCGCCTCCGTGTCCCGGCCATCCATCTCGCGCATCGCCGGCATCCTGCGCTCGTCATCGACGCCGCCCGGGGACTCGTCATCGACGATGCGCAGCGCAGGAACGACGGCACCGGATTCGGATACGGAGCTCATCCCGCTGGCCGCGGTGACGCCTGCAGCCCGTGGTGCGAAGGACACGCAGATGGACTGGGGGAAGTCGGAGTCGGGCGCGCGCCGTTCCCGGCGCCGCATCGTCGCGGCCGCGCTCGCGGCCTGCGTGCTCCTCTTGCTCGCGGGGTTTCTGGTGATCCGAAGTGGTGACCAGTCGGCTTCACCGGTTCCCTCGAGCACGATCACCGCGACCGGGGCTCGAGCGGCCAAGCCGGGTCTCATGCCCGTGGAGGCGCGATCGGTCGAGGCGCCGGCGGAGACGCAACAGCCGACGGTGGCGCCGATCGAACCGCCGCAGGTCGCGGCGCCGCTCGCGGGCACCGGTGTCCCGAGCGCACCCGTCGCCGCGCCCGTGCGACCGGCGAGACCGCGCCCTGCGACCAAGCCTCAGATCAAAGACGTGGTCACGCCGCCGGCCGACGAAGATCCGCTCGAGGACCGGCGCTAGTACCGCCGGCCGGACGCTTTCCTCCGTCATCCGGAGTGCACATGGGGGCCGTCGTACTAGCGCGCCGCTTCCCGAGCAGCGCGAGCAGGCCGAGTCCGAGAAGCAGCTCCGAGCCTCCACGCTTCGCGGGCGAGCTCGGCACCGAACAACCGCCGTCGTGGCGCCGCGCGGGCGGCACGACCGGTACGGCGGGATCCTC
>DASXWF010000099.1:0-8376 GCA_036503835.1 Polyangiaceae bacterium
ACCATCCAGTCGAGATGCCACAGGGAATGCGGCATCCGGCCGACGGAGAAGGGGCGAAACGTCGCTTCGAGAATGGGCCACCTCGACGCGACGAAGAGGCCGGTACGCCCGCCGGGCCCGTCGAAGTGCCGAGCATGAGGCAGTCCCCGCGCGGAAAATGCCTTCGAGACACTCGCGGCGTGACGCGTCTCCCACAACTCTTGAAAGCACACCACGTCCGGCTCGAGCGCCGCGACCGCCTCCGGAACCTCGGCAAGGCGTTCGTCGAGGTACGACGTGATCAGCGGTACGCCCCAGACGTTCCACGTCACGACCCGCAGGCGAACCGGAGACTCCGCTCGCGCCGCCGGACCGGCAGCAAGAGCGCCGAGGAAGACGGACAGGGCGACCAACCGCATGCGCTCGAAAGCCTAGCCAAAAAGGCCGGCCGCGCGGGCCCGGCTTGGTGAGTCCCTGCCGTTGACTTAGAATGTCGATCTCAGGAGGAGCGACCATGTCCGAGGGATTTTCGAGCTACCAAGGTCTGGATCCGGTCCGCGACGCGTCCGTCGACGTGCGCGCGCGCTTCATCACGCGCACGTACAACCACCTGTTCGGCGCGATCGTCGCGTTCGCCGCGATCGAGTTCCTGCTGTTCAAGTCCGGGGTCGCCTATCCCCTCGCCGAGGCTATGCTCGGCACGAACTGGCTGCTCGTGCTCGGCGGCTTCATGGTCGTGAGCTGGCTCGCGACCCACGCCGCCAATCGGGCGACGAGCAAGGGCACGCAATACGCGGCGCTCGGCGGGTTCGTGTTGGCCGAAGCCATCGTCTTCGTTCCGTTGCTCGCGATCGCGGAGTTCAAGGCGCCGGGAGCGATCTCGAGCGCGGGCCTGGTCACGATGCTCGGTTTCGCCGCGCTGACCGCGATCGCGTTCACGACGCGCAAGGACTTTTCGTTCCTCGGCGGCATGCTGCGCTGGGCGTTCGTCGTCGCGCTCCTCGCGATCGTGGGCGGCGTCGTCTTCGGCTTCGCGCTCGGCACCTGGTTCAGCGTCGCGATGGTGGGGCTCGCCGGTGCGGCCATCCTCTACGACACCTCCAACGTCATCCATCACTATCCCGAGGACCGCTACGTCGGCGCCGCGCTCCAGCTCTTCGCGTCGGTCGCGCTGATGTTCTGGTACGTGCTCAGGATCTTCATCTCCCGGCGCTGAACGCGGCCGATCGACGTTGCAGATTCGAGGTGCCGAAGGCACCATCACTCCGATGCGCGCGTTCCACCGGTTTCTGCTCGCCGGGGTCGTGCTCGGCCTGTCGTCCGCGCCGCGCGCGGCGGTCGCCGGCGAGCCGCCAGGCGCCGGCTCCGGCGAAGCTCCGCCAGCCGACGAGCCGCGGCCGTATCATCCGGAGCCGCGCGTGATCGTGAACGTCACGTCCGTGAAGGGCCCCCACGCGCGCGCGGACGTCGAGCGGGCGGCGCGCCTCGCGTGGGGTCGCATCGTGAGCTGCTACAAGTCGATCGACAAGCAGGCCAAAGGCCGCCTCGAGCTCGAGCTCGTCGTGGCAGGCGCCGGCAAGGTGACCGACGCGCGGCGGACGCGTTCGACGCTCCGGAATCAGAAGCTCGACGCTTGCCTGACGGAGGCCCTGGAAGGGCTCACGATGCCGAAGGCACGCGCCCGCTCGATCGCCCGCGCGGAGATTCACGTCGCGCCGGGAGATCCTTGATGACGCGGACACTCGCAATCGGGCGGTTGGCACGATTGTTTCATATCGGATGCAGGATGCGTGAATCGCTGCGTTCCTCGCTGAATCCGAGGCAGCGCCGGGCACAGCCTGGCACACGGTGCGACGAGCGTGTCGGCTCGGCGCGCATCGGGGAATGAACCGGAGGGACTCTTGGCGAACTTGATGCTTTGCGCAGGGTGCTCTCGGCACTTCCGTCCTCACGAGCCGAAGTGCCCATTTTGCGGCTGCGGGATGCGAGCGGAGTATCGCGCGCCGCTACGCGGACTTCCTGCAGGCGCATCGCGCTCGCGCCGGTACGCGGTCAGCGCGGCGTTTCTCGCAACCAGCGCTTTCCTCGGCTGCGGCAAGAGCGAGACCGGCGACGACGCGAACGAAGCTGGAGCGAGTGGAGACGCCGGCACGCACGCCAGCGGAGGAACCGAGTCGGGAGGCTCCGCCGGTAACGTCTCCGCTGGCGTCGGCGGAACGAGCGACGGGAAGGGGGGCAGCGGCGACGGCGGAACGAGCAGCGGCCGTGGGGGAAGCGGTGTGACCGGCGGAGGCGCGGGAACCCTTCAGGGAGGCAGCGGCGCAGCGACGGGCGGGAGCGGCCAAGCGGGGGCGACGGGCGGCGCGGCCGGCAGCGCGGGCGCCGCGGGTACCGGCGGGCTCATGACCGGTGACCGCGCGTGCTCGGGATACCAGGAACGTCCCGGTTGCCGAACCGCCGCCGACTGTCCGCCCTCCGCCTACCGAACCTACTGCACGCTCGACCCACCGGGGCCTCGCTGCCGGCCGCCGATGAATACCTGCCCGGTGGCGTGCGCCGAGGGCATGGTGTGCATGCCGTACGACGCCTGCGGCAACTCGCAGTGCGTCGCGCAGTGCACGGACGAGACCTGCAACGGCGAGAACCATTGCGTGGACAACGCTTGCGTGCCCCGCCCCTGCGACGAGGACGCTGCACCGCCCTGTCCGGAGGGATTCGAGTGCGACGCCGCGTACACGAGCGCCTCCAATCACTGCCGTCCGATCGCGTGCAGCGACGGCTTCGAGTGCCCGTCCTGGACGGACTGCGGCACCGCGGCGATCGATCACGGCTGCGGGTCGCGCGCGTGCGGCAGCGACGCGGATTGCGGCGAGTGCGGGTATTGCGTCGAGGGCGCCTGCGCTCCGATCCTCGGGGTCTGCTACCAGGAGCTGCCCGCGATGCCCTACGGCTGCGTGTGGCCCGACGAAGAGCTCGTTTGAAAACGTCGGATCCCTTGGACCCCGGCGAGCGGGCGCGCCTGATGGCCTCCGCCCGGCCTCGCACCTCGCTGCCGCTGTTTCGACCGAGCGCGTCGCGCGACCAGCCGCTCGCGGAAGGGGTCCGGCCGGTCGATCGCAGCGATCGTCCCATCTACGTGGTGTGGGAGCTGACGCTGAAGTGCGATCTGGCGTGCCGGCACTGCGGTTCGCGCGCGGGGCCCGCGCGTCCCGACGAGCTGTCGCTGCCCGAAGCGCTCGACGTCGTACGCGAGCTCGCGGAGCTCGGAGTGAAGGAAGTCACGCTGATCGGCGGTGAGGCGTACCTTTACGAGGGCTGGACCGATGTCATCGGCGCCGTTCGCGCGCGCGGCATGCAAGCGAGCATGGTGACGGCCGGCCGCGGCTTCGACGAGGAGCGGGCGCTCGCCGCGAAGCAGGCCGGTCTGCAAACCGTTTCGTTCTCGCTCGACGGCGACGAGGCCACGCACGATCGCTTGCGCGGCCTCTCGGGCGCGTATGCAGCGGCGCTCCGCGGCATGCGCACCTGCCGCTCGATCCGCCTGCCGTTCTCGGTGAACACGCAGATCAATCGCCTGAGCCTCCCGCACCTCGGGCACGTGTTCGAGGTGCTGCGCGAGGGCGGCGGACATGGTTGGCAGCTCCAGCTCACGGTGCCGGCGGGACGGGCGGCGGACGAGCCGGACGTGCTGCTTCAGCCCTATGATCTCTTGCTGCTCTTCCCCGAGCTCGCCCGTTTGAAACGGCTCGCGGACGCAGCCCGCATCAAGTGCCTACTCGGCAACAACCTGGGCTATTTCGGTCCGTACGATCATCTGCTCCGGAGTCTCTCGCCGTGCGGTCATAGCCAGAGCTGTCAGGCGGGCAGGCTCGGCATGGGCATCGAGGCGAACGGCGACGTGAAGGGCTGTCCCTCGCTGCCCACCGCGCGCTGGGTCGGCGGCAACCGCCGCGAGCGCTCGATCGAGGACATCTGGGAGCGCTCCGCTCCGTTGCGTTACAACCGCGATCGGACCACCGCCGATCTTTGGGGATTCTGTCGGACTTGCTACTACGCGGACGAGTGCCGCGCGGGTTGTACCTGGATGGCGACATCGCTCTTCGGACGGCCGGGGAACAACCCGTACTGTCACCACCGCGCGCTCGAGCTCGAGCGCCGCGGAGAGCGCGAACGCGTGGTCTCGAAGGCGCCCGCGCCGGGTACGCCCTTCGATCACGGCGAGTTCGAGCTCGTGCTGGAGCCGATTCAGGGCGGCTAGCCCAGCGTGGTGCCGAAGAACTCGAGGACGCTTTCTCGCACGGACGCGGCGAGCCGCGGTCGTCCTGTGGTCGCAGCGTCGCTCATCTGGTGATCGACTCCCGGAAGCTCGCGCACGCTTGCCGGCGCGCCGATCACCCCGGCGAGCGTCTCCGAATCCGCGAGCGAGCTGACGATGTCGCGCTCGCCGTGCAAGAGGAGGGTGCGAGGCGCGCGCCTCCGCCATGCGCCGAGCAAGTCGTACCGTTCGAGCTCCTGAAGGAAGCGAACGCTGCGGTGGTAGGCCTTGTCGCCCCGGAAGTGTGCGGGAGCGGCGTCACGCAGGTCCGGCCGGCTCAGGAACACGGCTTCCGGGGTCGCGCCCGCCACCACGAGACGAATGAGCTCGCCGATCTGGCGGGCGCGGGCGAGGCTCGTCACGCGCTCGCGCAGATCGAGCTCGGCGTGCCGCTCGAGGGCGCCGATCAGCGCGGCCGAAATGGGCACCGCGCTCGCTCCGAACGTGACGATACCGGCGATCGCAGCCTGTTCGGCGAGCAGCGGCGCCACCATGGCTCCCACGCTGTGCCCCAACAGCCCGACGCGCCCCGGGTCCGCCCAGTCACACCCCGAGAGGTACTCGAGCCCCGCACGAAAACCCGCGAGCTCGTCCTCGAAGCCGAGCTCCGTGCAGGACGGGCCCTGACTGTCGCCGACGCCGCTGCGTTCGACGCGCAGGAACGCGATGCCCGCGCGAGCCAGGCTGCCGGCGAGCGCGGGCACCGGCTGCTCGAGCTCGAGCGGGTACTCCTCGGAGGCCCAGTGGGCGCCCGGCAAATAGTAGACGCAGGGGTGCGGGCCGGGCGCGGCGGGAATCACGGCCAGCGCGCGCAGAAGGTGCTGCTTCACGCGAACTACGCCGAGCTCGGTGCGGGCGCCGGCGTGCCGTTCCAGCGGAAATTCCAGCACGCTGCCTTCGAAGCGCAGCGTCTCGGAACCGCGCGTCACCTCGAGCAGCAGCGGATCGCCGGCCCGCAGGCCCCGGAGCAAGGTGCGCACCTCGCCCAGATCGCGCACCGGATTTTGGTCGATGTGCGTCAAGCGGTCGCCCGGCAGGACGCCCATGCCCGCGGCGGAAGAGCCGGGCGCCACGGCTGTGATCGGCAGGCTCGAAGCGCCGGTGCTCGGTGATGCCGTGCCCAGAGTGAGGCCCAGGTAGCCCCGGCGCGACAGGAGGTCGGGCGGCACGAAAATGAGCTTGCCCCGAGTCGACCGAGCCGGGAAGGACATTCTCTGCGCGCGCGTCGAGCGGCGGCGTCCGAGCTTGACTTGCTCGCGCCGCGAAACCATCGTCGCTCGAGCGCTTGAGCGACGCACGCACCGAGGTTCACGTTTGTGTGGCGCTCGAGCCCGAAGCGCAGCGCGAGGCTCAGACCGAGCTCGACAAGGCAGGGCTCTCCCCGATTTTTCTGACGAGCGTCACCGCACTCAGCCAGCACCTCACGGCCATCGAATACCTGCTGCTCGGGCGCCCGCCGCGGCTCGACTTCACGCCCGCCGCGAGGCTGCGGCTGCTCCAGATCGCGGGGAGCGGCGTCGATCCGCTGTTTCCGGCGCTCGGGCTCCGCAGCGAGGTCGCCATCGCGAACTGTCGCGGCGCCCACGCGGACGGAGTCCGCGACCACGCGCTCGCCCTGCTGCTCGCTACGGCACGCGACCTGCCGCGGGCGTTCACGCAGCAGGGGCGGAGAGAGTGGCGCCCCTTCCCATCAGAGCCGCTCGCGGGGCAGCGGTTGCTTCTGCTCGGCTACGGCGCGGTCGGCTCGCGGGTGGCGCGCAGCGCCGCAGCTTTCGGGCTGCGCGTGAGCGCGGTGCGCCACAGCGCCCGACCCGAGCCCGAGCTCGAGCACACGTACGCCCCCGAAGAGCTCATCGAAGCGGCGCGCCACGCGGACTACCTGCTGGTCTGCGTCCCGCTCACGAGCAAGACGCGCGGCATGGTGAACGCGCGTGTCATCGCCGCGCTACCGCGCCACGCCGCGCTCATCGACGTGTCGCGCGGCGGCGTCGTGGACGCTGCGGCGCTCGCCGCCGCGCTTGCGGCAGGCAAGCTCCGGTCGGCCGCGTGCGACGTGTTCGCGGAGGAACCTCTGCCCGCCGCGAGCCCGCTCTGGAGCGCACCACGCCTGATCGTGACGCCCCACGTCGCGGGCTTCGAGCCTCGCTACTTCACGGCCGTCTTCGCGAGCTTCGCGGAGAACGTCCGGCGCGTCCAGCGTGGAGAGGCGCCGCTCGAAAGCGTGTCACGCGAGCTCGAATACTGAGGAGCCGGCCGCTCCGGCCGACGCCGCCATGGCACGAGGCGAGGACTCAGCGCGCGGCTCGTTCAGCGCCCGAACGTCGAGATCTGCGGGTACGGCGCGCCTGAAGGAGCGTTCTGCCAGGAGAGGCTCGCGTCTGACGCCTACCGCGCGAGTGCCGCCGCGAGCCACATCATCGGAGCTTGTCCGTGGTTGTCCCCGGTGAGCTTCGGGCGATCGAAGTAGTAGTTTTCTTCGTCGTCGTCGTACTTGTCGCCCGATTCGGGGTGCGATTCGGGCTTGTATGCCCAGTCGCTGATGTCTTGCAGCTTGCCGTCATCCGTGAGCTTGTCGACGAGCGCAAGCCACGCGGCGCGCGCGGCGGGGCCGTAGGTGCCCGGATCCAGCCAGCCTTCGCGAACTCCGGTCACCATCGCCACGGCGAACATCGCGCTGCCCGAGGTCTCGGGCCAGTTGCGGACGTCGCTCGAGTCGAGGATCTGCTTCCACAAGCCGGCGCCGTCGCCGCTCTTGAGCTGGTAGCCGAGGAGACCGTTCATCATCTTCTCGTAGCCCTGACGAATGGCCGGGTAATTTGCATGATCGGAGGGAAGTTCCCGCAGGATTTCGGCCATGCCGACGGCGAACCAGCCGTTGCCGCGGGCCCACTCGTGATGGAAATCCTGGTGATGGTAGAAAAGTCCGTCGTCATCCTTTTGGAGGACATCGAGGTACTCGGCCATCACGGACGCGCCGAGATCGAGGTACTTGTCGTTGTCGATGAGCTCGTTCTTGGTCGCAACGCGATAGGCCTGCACCTGGAGCGCCGTGATCATGAACATGTCGTCCGTTGCGTGACGCTTCTGTGTATCGATGTGCAAGATCTGGTGGTCGGCGAGGGCGAGACCTTCTTCCTGGTAGACGGTGTCGGTCGAGTGCAGGGCGATCTCGAGCGGAACGATACCGAAAACGTTGTCGTCGACGTGTCCCTCCCCACGGAGGAGCTCGTCCCAGGTGCCGATGTAGGGATCGTACTTGTCGATCAGGGTCGTGACACGCGCGGAATCGGCAAAGAGCGCGCTCACCGCGAGTGAGCCGTACCAGGCACACGCGACCTTGTAGTGCTTCGGATCCATGGGCATCTCCGGGATGAATACCCCGGCGAGGTCGCTCGCAATCGACTGCGGATCCGCGCCCTGCGGCCAATCCCCGAAGCTCGCATCGCGATCGCTCACCCCGGCCGTGCCGCCGCTGCCCGATGCGCCACCAGCGGCGCTGCCAGCCGTGCCACCGGTGCCGGCAGTGGCAACGCCGGCAACCCCTGCCGCGTTGCCGCTGCCCGATGCGCCACCAGCAGCGCTGCCACCCGGAATGCCGGCGCTGCCTCCGGCGCCGAAGCCGCCGCCTCCGCCGGTCGAGCCACCCGTAACTCCGCCGCTCCCCGCGCCGGAACTCCCCGCACCCGTACCGCTTCCAGCGGCAGCTCCACCAGCTCCCGGCGGTGCGCCGCCCGTGCCGGCCGAAGTCCCGGCGGCACCCGCAGTAGTCTCGTCCTTCCCCGCCGGCTCACTCGAATCGCAACCGGCCAACGCGAGTGAACAGCACAACAACCACGTAGCTCTCCATTCGACGACGTCCATCCCACACTCTTTCGATCAAGGAGCGGTCCAGAGCGCCCCGGGTCGCTCGCGCCGGGCGCAGGCTACCACACCGTGCCGTGAGCATGCGTGGCCCCGATCCGACGATCGGTCGAGCTTGAGCCGGCTCGCACGAGCGCGTCTCGGCTTGTTGCAGAAGCCGTGGTTCGATCGGACGTCGTCCGGGCGCTCGCGCACTACCCGCGCGGCGTGACCGCGCTCGC
>DASXWF010000100.1:0-1965 GCA_036503835.1 Polyangiaceae bacterium
CGTTTCCGAGGTGGATCCGTGGGGTGGAACCTACCGCATCGCATGCAGTGCGCGCGACGTTGCAATCCTATCCTCTGGTCGAGATCGACGATGGGGAACGCCGGACGATGTGAGATACCGCTTCCAATAAATCGGAGTACGCCGACGTAGGCCAGAGTGACCAGTCCGGGTGCACCGGCCTGCCGGTCACCTTCTCGTCGAAATTCTCAAAGCCTGCGGCAGAAAGCTCTCGCGCTCGAGTCGACTTGCCGGAGCCACCTCGAACAGGTCGGAGTGGAGATAGACCCCATCGAACGTCGCCGCGGGCATGGCGACCGCTGCTTCCAGTACACCGCGATCACGCAGTCCGTCGGAACCTCCGAACAGGCGGAGCTGATCCTGGTGGAGGACCATGACCTCCTCCACCGACAGGAAGAGCGGATCCTCAACTGCCGTCACTTCGCCAACTTGCGAAACGTCTGCTCGTGCGACGCCAAAGTCCGACGCTGAGCGCGCTCGACACGATGCTTCCGAGAAGCGTTCGTCCGAACCGGCGTCAGGATCAACCGTTCGCCGTCGGTGGAAACATCCAAGCCCACCTCTGGCGTCAGCTTGAGCAGCTCCAAGATGGGCTTGTCGATGATGACGCCGAAGCTATTCCCGATCGCTTGGAGCCGCTTGACCATGCTTCTGTTCTAACCCCGGTAATAACGGCGCGCAACGTGACCCCCAGAACTGCCGACGTCCCTTGCCGTCGTCCGTCCAACGTACCAGGTTTCGGCTGCGCCGTCCGAGCGGAAGCGAGGGCGGTGTCTGCTGCGAACCGGAGTTGGGCAGCCCGTTACGACTCGGTCTTCTGTGCCAGAATTCGGACCGTGGCATAGTAGTTCGCCCAGCAATTGGGTGTCACGGCAAACTCCGCGTAGCCGGCAATGTCTGCGGGCGTGGCGAAGCCAGTAGCAACGTACTTGTCTCGAAGAGAGAGCGTGGACAGACGCATCATCTCCGCAAGGTTGGTGCCCGCGCTTGTCACCGGACAATCGTACTCCATTGACAGCAGCCTCGCCGGTCGCTCTCCGACCAAGCCGGGCTACGCTGACCCGAATGCATAGTCCATTCCCCGGGCGGAGAACGTTTCGCGAATCGCTCGCTTCACGTTGTCGAACGCTTGCCTCAGGTTCGAAGGTCCCGTGAATACCATAGCGGCGCTGAAATCCGGCTCTTCGAGAACGAGTGCGCCGCCAGGCTTCAGCGCCT
Source organism: Polyangiaceae bacterium (assembly GCA_036503835.1). Lineage (GTDB taxonomy): Bacteria > Myxococcota_A > Polyangia > Polyangiales > Polyangiaceae > PMG-095. The sequence continues at coordinate 1,237 of DASXWF010000100.1, forward strand.
TCAACATCGCGTCGAGAATTGCTCCAGCGTTCGCGTTGTGTATCAGAACATAGCGCGCGTGAATCACATCAAAGGACTCTGCAGGAAGCACAACGATGCCGAGAGCTCCTTCAATCACCTCTACCTCGCGGGGCAGCGTGCGGAGAAACCGAGTGTTTGCATCGACTGCGACAACTTCTCCGTCAGTACCGACCTCGGAAGCGAGCCACGCAGCGATCGAGCCCGCTCCAGCGCCGACTTCCAAGCACCGACGGCCGAGAAGCGGTCCCACCGAACGAAGCCATTGCTGACTCTTGTCGTCGAACACGACCTCCAACATCCTCAGTCGCTCAAGTTCTGCCGCGTCTGAAGTTCCCTCGAAGATGTATGCGCCCTGCGTCATGGTTTTCGTCCCCAATCTGGTCTGCCCAACGTACCAGGTTTCAGCAGCGCCGGCCGAGCGGAAGCGAGGGCGGCGTCTGCTGCAAACCGGAGCTCATGTATCCCCGCAGAATGGAGTGAGTTTGCGGGGAAAAACTTGGGGAGGGATCGACGTGCATGAAGAAAACCTGGCTACTTGGGAATTGCGACAACCTAAGGAGCGAAGCGCAACATGCACGTCAGGCAGGTTCTATCACGATGGCTGGAGCAGCGGCTGGTCGTCGGACACGCGATGCGAGTTACGGCGCTCATCCGAGTCGTGGAGGCGCTCGTCCAAGGCGGCAGGGCCGCGCTGACTCAGCTGGGGCG
>DASXWF010000101.1:0-3542 GCA_036503835.1 Polyangiaceae bacterium
CTCGCGGAGCGGCGCAAAAAATAGCGACCATTGTCGCCTTTTCTTGAAGGCGCCCTGTAGCTTTCCACCGGCCGTGGACGGGCTCCCGCCGGGCCGGCGGCGGCGGCGAACATTTTTGACGGATCGCTTCTCCGAAACCCACTGCGGTGCAGGATTTCACGTTGATCACGCGCTGATCGAGCGGGCATGTTAACCCTGACGGGTTGTCTCCCCCGACAGCTCAACGCGCATCTCTTCTCGGGTTCAAAATGTACACGTTCACTGTCGGGGACGCGGTCATCCCGCACCACTTGAGCTTGAAGAGCGCTTTGACCTTCGACGCGGGAAGCGTCCGCGTTAGACTCGAACTGTTGCCCGCCGCCGCGCGCGTGGCATTTGCCGGAACGGAGGCAGGCTCGTGATCAGACCTCAGGCACCTGTTGCTTCGACGAAGCTATTCGGTCGAGCCGTCGTCCCTCTGCTCGTCGCGACGTTCGCCTGCTCCGGACAGATCGGTGACCCGACGGGGAACCCGATGGATCCGAACCCGAGCAGCGGCGGGAGCACGGGCAGCGGTGGGAACAAAGCCACCGCCGGAACGGGCAACACCACGGGTAAGGCCGGCAGCGGCAGCTCCGGCAGCGGCAGCTCCGGCACGTCGTTCGGCGGCGCCGGCAGCGGTGGCGCGGGCACCGAGCCGCCGCCCGGTCCTCGCCCCGTCAGCATGGAGGGCGAGCCGATCTACAGCCGCTTCGTCCGGCTCACGAACTCGCAGTGGGAAAACAGCGTCCAGAGCATTCTGCGTCTCAGTGCGCCTACCGGTCGTTCCGAAGGCTTCCTCGAGCCGGTATCGGGCACGACGGACTTCGACAACAACGAGCGCGTCGTGATCGTGGACAACACGATCTGGTCCGATTTCCAGAGCGCGGCCGAAGCCGTCGCCGACGAGGTGACCGCCACCGACGCCTCGCTGCAAAACGTCGTGTCCGGCACGGATCCCGCGACCTTCATCCGCACCTTCGGCAAGCGCGCGTTCCGCCGCGATCTCACCGCGCAGGAAGTCACCGACTACCAGGCGCTCCACACGGCCGGCTCGACGAGCCCCGAGGGAACGCAGAGTGCTTTCACGAAGGGCGCCAACTGGGTGATCTCGGCCATGCTGCAGTCGCCCTTCTTCCTCTACCGCGTCGAGATGGGCGACGACGGCGCGCCGCTCGACGGCTACGAGATGGCGTCGAAGCTCTCGCTCTGGCTGCGCGACACCACGCCGAACGACGAGCTCCTGGAAGCGGCCGCCGGCCTCACGAGCCCCGAAGCCGCCGCGGCTCAGGCAACGGCGATGCTCGATGAGCCCGCCACCGCCGCCGTGATGGATAAGTTCCACCACGACCTCTACAAGCTCGCGCTCTACGACACGATCAGCAAGGACAACGTCACCGGCTACACGCCGGAGCTGAACGCCGACCTCAAGGAAGCATCGAGGCTGTTCTTCGATCGGATCTTCAGCGCGAACCTCGGCGTCCGCGACATCCTCACCTCCAACGTCGGCTTCGCGAGCCGGCGCATGGCGACCCTCTACGGCATCACCGTCAACGGGACCGCCCTCCAGGAAGTGACCTTCTCCGATCGCGCCGGTTACTACGCGCAGGTGCCGTTCTTGACCCTGTGGGCGATCAACGACCGGCCCCATTCGATCTACCGCGGCGTGCGCATCAACCTGGACACGCTCTGCGCGGATCCCGGCGCGCCGGCTCCGAACATCCCGTCGGTCCCCTCGCTCACGGACGAGTATACCAACCGTGAGATGATCACCGAGCTCACGGAAGGCTGCGCCGGCGTCTGCCACGGCCAGATCATCAACCCGATCGGCTTCGCCTTCGAAGACTTCGACGGCATGGGCCGCCCGCGCACGATGGACAACGGCAAGCCGGTCAATACGACGGGCGAGTATCCGTTCGCCGAAGGCTTCCAGGGGTTCGCGAACAGCCGGGAGCTGATGGAGCTCATCGCGAACGGCTCGCAGGCGCACCAGTGCTACGCGAAGAAGCTCACGAGCTACGCGACCGCGCGTGACCTCGTCGAGCGCGAGCGTCCGGCGGTCGAGCGGATCGGCGCCGTGAGCAGCGGGGCAGGTAGTTCGCTCAAGCAAGTGATAGTCGCCCTCGTCAAGGACGAGGCGTTCCGCACGCACGTTGGAGGTGCCCAGTGACCGGCAAGGGGGTTTCGCCCAAGCGACACGTCGTCAACCGCCGCGCATTTCTGTACGGGGCGGGCGGGGTCGCGCTCGGCCTGCCGTTCCTCGAGGGTCTGCCGGAGCGCTCGGCCTGGGCGCAGGACGCGGCGCCGATCTTCACGTTCTTCATCTGCGCCGCGTGCGGCGTCGAACCGAAGCGGTTCTGGCCCGAGAGCGACGGCGTCCTCACCGACATCCTCGCTTCGGGCGACAAGGCCGTGAACAAGCTCGTGGATCACGCCGCGAACCTGCTCATCGTCAGGAACGTCGACTTCCCGCTCAAGAATGCGAACGGGTGCGGGCACGCTCAGGGGCTCTCGCAGGCGCTCACCGGCAAGAACCCGACGGGCAACGGCGGCTCGGCCACGGCCACGGGGCCCTCGGCCGACTTCGTGATCTCGAAGGCCGTGAACGGTCAGGGCAAGGACCCGCTGACGCTCTACGCCGGAAATCTCAACAATTTTTACATCGAAGAGCGGCTGTCCTTCGACGACAGCGGCCGCGTGCGCGCGGCGGTCGACAATCCCTACAAGCTCTACGAGCAGCTCGTCGGCGTGGCGGCTCCCGCCGGCAGCAGCGGCGGCACCGGCGGTACGGGCGGCACGCCGCCGCCGACCATGGCCGAGGAGCTCTTGCGCAAGCGAAAGAGCGTGAACGATCTCGTGCGCGCGGAGATCCGCTCGCTCATCGAGAGCCCGAAGCTCAGCGCTGCCGACAAGCTGCGGATGCAGCAGCACTTCGACTGCATCCGCGAAATCGAAAACGACATGATGGACATGGGCGGGTCGCTCGCCGAATGCTCGATGGACGGCATCGACAGCTCGGCGATGACCGCGCTGAAGAACTGGCGCTACAACGCGACCAACGTGCCGAACGGCGGCATCGAGAACATCGCCGAGCTCCACATGCAGCTCGCCGCGCTGGCCTTCGGCTGCAACTTCAACCGCACCGGCACGCTGCAATGGGGCGACGGCACCGACCACACCATCTATGAAGTTCCTGCGAACATGTCGCTCGGGAAGTGGAACTTCCACCACATCTCGCACCGCGTTCAGTCGGACGGCAACGTCGGGCAGAACTCCGGAGCCGAAACGGCCCACGCCGAGATCGACGTGCTCCGCATGGAGACCCTGGCGAGGGGCCTCAACCACTTCCGCGACCGCGGGCTAGAGGACAGGGTCGCGGTGGTCTGGACGAACCACGTCGCCATCGGCAACCACGCCATGTCCAATGTCCCCTTCATCATCTGGGGCAACGCCGGCGGCGTGCTGAAGCAGAACGCGCTGGTCGACGCAAAGCACGCGAACAACGCCACCCTCCTCAACGTCCT
>DASXWF010000102.1:0-1594 GCA_036503835.1 Polyangiaceae bacterium
CAGAGCCTGGATCGGCTCGGGCCGCGCCCGCTCGGACCGCTGCCCCCGTACGGCTTGAGGGGGCGCCAGGGAGTCGCTAGCTTTCGCGCCTTCCTGCCATGGCAGACGAAAAAGCGTTGGTCAGCGTGATCATGGGCTCCAAGAGTGATTGGGAGACCATGCAACACACGGTCGATACGCTGGGTGCCATGGGTGTGCCCTGCGAGACGCGCGTCGTCTCGGCCCACCGCACTCCGGACCTGCTGTTCGAGTTCGCCAGCACCGCCGCCGCGCGCGGCATCGAGGTGATCATCGCCGGCGCCGGCGGAGCCGCGCACTTGCCCGGGATGGTCGCGGCCAAGACGTGGGTGCCCGTGCTCGGCGTGCCGGTCGAGAGCAGCGTGCTGCGCGGCGTCGATTCGTTGCTGTCGATCGTGCAGATGCCGGCGGGGGTGCCGGTGGGAACGCTCGCGATCGGGCGCGCCGGGGCAATCAATGCGGCGCTGCTCGCCGCCGCGATCCTCGCGCGCGGGCGCGCCGAGATCGCCTCGGCCCTCGAGCAGTACCGCGCGGAGCGCAAGCGAAGTGTCCTCGAAGAACCACGACCGCGCTGACGCCTCCGCCGGCCGGGTCGGTGTGCTCGGGGCCGGGCAGCTCGGCCGCATGCTCGCGCTCGCCGGGCAACCGCTCGGGCTCGGTTTCGTTTTCGTCGACCCGGCGGAAGAAGCGCCCGCCGCCGCGGTCGGGGAGCACGTCGCGCTCGATTATTCGGACCCGCGGGCGCTCGATCGGCTCGCGGCGTGCAACGTCGTGACGTACGAATTCGAGAACGTGCCGGTCGAGCCGGTGCGCGCGCTCGCCGCCCGCACCCGCGTGTACCCACCGGTGGAAGCGCTCGCGGTCGCTCAGGATCGCTTGCTCGAGAAGACGTGCTTTCAGGAGCTCGGGATCCCGACGCCGCCGTTCTTCGACATCACGAGCGAGGCCGATCTACAGCGGGCGCTCGCCGTGACGGGGCTGCCGGCGGTGCTGAAGACGCGGCGCCTCGGTTACGACGGCAAGGGGCAGCGCGTGCTCCGCAGCGACGCCGACGCGCGAGCCGCGTACCGCGAGCTCGCCGGTGTGCCGCTCCTGCTCGAGGGGTTCGTCGCGTTCGAGCGCGAGCTCAGCTTGATCGGCGCGCGCAGCACCACGGGCGAGATCGCCATCTACCCCCTCGTCGAAAATCACCACGAGCACGGGATCCTGAGGCTCACGCTCGCCCCCGCGAGCGGCCTCGGCGATCGCCAGCTCACGGCCGAAGGCTACCTGAAGGCGCTGCTCGAGCATTTTCAGTACGTCGGCGTGCTCACGCTCGAGCTCTTCCAGGCGGGCGGGCGCCTGTTCGCGAACGAAATCGCGCCGCGCGTCCACAACTCGGGTCACTTCAGCATCGAAGGCGCCGTGACGAGTCAGTTCGAGCAACACCTACGCGCCGTGCTCGGCCTCCCGCTCGGCTCGACCGAGCCCGTCGGGTTCTCGGCGATGCTGAACGCGATCGGCAGCTTGCCGGATCCGAACCTCGTGCTCGGCGTCCCGGACGCGCACCTGCACTCCTACGCCAAGTCGCCGCGCG
>DASXWF010000103.1:0-15825 GCA_036503835.1 Polyangiaceae bacterium
AAGAACAGGTGATGATTCACGACCACGAGCTGCGCGGCGTCGGCGTCGCGGCGCATCTGCGTCACGAAGCACTCGTCGAAGTGGGCGCAGGCGGGCCCGAGCCGCGTCTCGCTCGAAGAGGCGACCGCGAGCCGCGTGGGATCGTCCTCGCCGAGCGTGGCGAGCTCGCCGAGATCACCGGTCTCGGTCTCTTCGATCCAGCGCGCCACGGCGTCGATCGCGCGCGCCCGCGCCGGTCGCTGCGCTTCCGCGCTCGCGGCAAACTCGCGAAAACGCCGGCGGCACAGGTAATTGCCGAGGCCCTTCATCAGCGCGGCGCGCGGCCGGAGGCCGAGCAGGCTCTCGACGAGCGGCAGATCCTTCGTGAAGATCTGTTCCTGGAGCGCGCGCGTCGCGGTCGAGACGATCACCTTCCTGCCGCTCAGGATCGCGGGCACGAGGTACGCGAGCGTCTTGCCCGTGCCCGTTCCGGCTTCGCACAGGAGCACGCGATCCTCGGCCAGCGTGCGCTCGACGGCGCGCGCCATTTCGAGCTGTCCCGGTCGCTCCTCGTATCCGGCGAGGCCGTTGGCGAGCGGTCCCTCCGGACCCAGCAGATCGCCTACGCGCGAGGACGCTAGGGCTGCGCCGTCAGATGCCATTCGTCCCAAGATTGGCTGGGGTCGTTAGTGCGCTTCTTCCTCGGGCGGGATCGAGCCCTCGACGTCGAGAAACCGCAAACCCACGATCTGTCCGTCGGCCTCGGCGCGCGCCCACGCGAGACACACCTTGCGGAAAGGCTCTTCGCCGACCATCACCTCGTACTCGAGCTCGGGGTCGAGCGCGTCCTCGAACACGGCGCGCAGGCCGCCCCGGCTGATGTTCAACGTCCAGCCCGACGACTCGAAGCCCTCTCTCCGGATCACCACCCGCTCCGACGCCTCGCGTCGAGCGCCACCTGCTTGGCGGCGCTGACTGTGCGGCTTATCCCCACTCTGAGGACTCTTGGATGAGGTCACGACGAAGGCGCCGGCCACCTTATCATGCTCGGCGAGGGCACCCGGGCGGGAGTGCGCTTCCTACGCGCACAATTGTCCGAGAGCTTTGGGCTTTTCGGCTTGACCTCGGCGGCACCCGACGCCTAGCCTTACCCGTCGGATAGCGCGAGCCGTATCCCAACTTCCGCCCGTGAGGGGGCGCCCGCCGAAGCGATGCCCAGTCCCCCCAGCGCCCTGAAGAAGTCCCTGGTCCAAGAAGGCTTCGAGATCTATCGGACCTCGCCGAGCCTGATCCTGCTCGCGGATCGGGTGCGCGACAATCTGCTGATGGATGCCGGAGTCGCCGTGGTGGACGGCACGCCGCTCGCGGTGCGCGTCGTCCTGCGCGCCCAGGCCACCGATTTCCCCGGCGAGGCGCCGGAAAGCCTGTTTGCGCGGGCGCGGGCTCTCGGGGACACCATCCGCCAGAAAGGCTACCAGGAGCTTCGCGCCGAGGCGGTCCCGGTTCGCGACCCGAGCGATCGCAGCCGGACCCTCGATACCTGGTACGAGGTCAGCTACGAGCTCAGCGTGGCGGACGAACCGTCGCTCTTCGCCGAGCTCCGCTTCGCGCTCGGCGTCCGCAAAACCGCCGAACGCGGCTGAACCCCGCCAAACCCCCGCGAAAAGCGGCGGGTCCCCGGCGTGGATCCCTAGCAGGCTGCGTGCTAATCCCGGGCCGCCCGTATGCTCAACTTTTTCAGGCAGCAGGGTGCCGGCCAGGCCGTCGTCTTCACCGTCGTGGTCGGCATCATCGTGGTGTTCGCGCTCGAGTTCCGCGCCGGCAGCGGCGGATCCTCGGCCACCCTCAAGACCGAGTGCGCCGTCTCCTACCGCGGCAACTGCGTCGATGCGAAGGACTACTTCGCCGCGTACGGCATCCTCGCGCCTCGTGGCTTGGCGCCGAAGGACTCGCGCTCCCTCCAGCTGAAAAAGGTCGTGCTCGACGGTCTCGCCGAGCGCGAGCTCCTGGTCGCGGAGGCCGAACGCCTCGGCTTCGGTGTCTCCGACGCCATGCTCGACAAGGAGCTCTCTCAGGGGCGCGCACAGGTGTCCCTGCCCGTCGAGAAGCTCCCGCTCGCGTCGATGCTCGGCCTGTGCCGGAGCGCGGACGGTTACCGCTGCACGCCCGGGACGCCGGCCGGCGTGCGCCAGCTCCACGTGACCCGCACCGCCGGCGAAGGCTTCGACTACAAGCTCTACGAACGCGAGATTCGCCTGCTCGCGAACCGCGGCGCGCGTGAATTCCGAACCGCCCAGGAGCGCGAGCTGCTCGCAGAGCAGCTCCGGGAGCTCGTGCGCTCGCGCGTCCGCGTCCCCGAGTCGGAAGCCTATTCGCTCTACGAGCGCGACCGCTCGCGCGTCGTGATCCGCAGCGTGGTCATGGACCGCGAGTGGTTCGCGAAGTTCGGGGTCGACACGAGCACGGCGGCCGTGGAGCGCTGGGCCGCGACGAACGCCGTGCAGGTCGAGGAAGCCTGGAAGGCCGACAAGGACAAGTTCGCCGAGGGCTGCCCGATCGTGAGCGAGGTGCGGATCGCGCTGCCCCCGAACGCGCTCGACGCCGAGAAGACGCCGCTCAAGGAGCGCGCGCAGGCTCTGCGCGAGCGGCTGGTGAAGGGAGAGGCCTTCGCGCAGGTCGCCCGCGAGGCGAGCACCGCGCCGAGCGCGGCGTTCGGCGGCTCCGTCGGCTGCCTGAACGCGAGCTTCGGGCTCGGCTCGGACGTGCTGCTCGAGGCCGCGACGAAGCTCGCGCAGGGCGCCGTCAGCGACGTCATCGAGACCCCGCGCGCCTTCCACGTGCTGCGCCGCGACGGGACGCTCGCCAAGGACGCCGTCGAAAAGGAGGGCAAGCACCAAGTCGCGCGCGCCCTCTACGTGAGGAGCGCCGCCGACGAGGCCATGCGCGCCTTCGCGAACGCCCTGATTGAGAAAACCAGGGGCGGCGCGAAGCTGGAGGAGGCCATGCGCGTGCAGAGCGACGAGCTCGCGCGCCGCGGCCAGTCCGAGAAGCCGGTCGTCAAGGACGCCACGCCGCCCGCGCTGCTCGCCGCCGATCGCCCGCGCTTCGAGGTGTCGGCGCCGTTCTCGGCTTCCGGCAACCCCCTGCCCGACATCGATCCGAACGAGCCGATCGCCGCGCTCGCCTTCGCCCTGCCCGCGGCGGACGCCGTCCACGAGAAGCCGATCGAGACCTCGACCGGCCTCCTGGTGATGCAGCTCAAGGAGAAGATGCCCGCCTCGAAGGACGAGTTCGAGAAGGAGAAGGGCCCGCTGCTCGCGATGCTGGAGCAGGCCAAGGGCAACGAGGCGCTCGTCCGCTACGTCGCCGATTTGCGGCGCGCGGCCGGAGACAAGTTGAAAGTCGATGCGCGATTCGCGGAAGAGAGCAAGCCCGACTCGAACGAAGAGTGAATCGGCGCGCGTCCAGCGCCGAAAGCTCGCGAACGGGCTGCGGCTCGTGCTCGTGCCGATGGCGGGCGCGCGCAGCGCGACGGCCTCGCTCCACGTGCGCGTGGGCTCGCGCTTCGAGAGCGCGCGCGACAACGGCATCAGCCATTTCCTCGAGCACATGCTGCATCGCGGCACGACCGCGCACCCTTCGGCGCACGAGCAGGCGCTCGCCTTCGAGCGGCTCGGCGGCACGCTCGGCGCGTCGACGTACGTCGATCACGGCGTGCTCGCGGTGAGCGTCCCGCCCGATCGCATCTGCGCGGCGCTCGAGCTGCTCGCCGACGTGTGCCTCCGGCCGGTCTTCGACGCGATCGAGACCGAGCGCGGGATCGTGCGCGAGGAGATCCTCGAGACGCTCGACTCGCGCGGGCGCCGCGTCGGACCGGACGACATCCTCCGCAGCATCGTGTTCCCGCGTCACGCGCTGGGCATGCCGATCACCGGGGAGCTCGCGACGCTGAAGCGCTTCGATCGACCGGCGCTGAAGCGCCATCATCGCCGCTACTACACGTCGCGCATGGTCGTCGTCGTCGCCGGCCGCTTCTCGAGCGCCGACGTGACGCGCTCGGTGTCCGAGCACTTTCGCCTGCCGCGGGGCAAGGAGCCGAAGAGCCCGAGCCCGCGGCAGCTGCGCGGACCCGTGATTTCGCACGTGCGCGACGACTCGAGCCAGACCGCCCTGCGGCTGGGCTTTCGCGGCCCCGGCGAGCGCGATCGCGACGAGCCGGCGGTCGAGCTGCTCTTGCGGGTGATCGACGACGGCACCTCGACGCGCCTCTACCATCGCATCTGCGACGAGCGCGGCCTCTGCTACGACGTGTCCGCGCTGTTCGAGCCGTACGAGGACGCGGGCCTGCTCGACATCGCGGCCGACTGCTCGCACGAGCACACGCTGGAGGTCGCCACCGAGATTCTCAGGATGGCGCGCGAGCTCCGCGAGCAAGGCCCGACCGAAGCCGAGCTCGAGAAGGCCCGCACGCGCCTCGCGTTCCAGCTCGAAGCCATGCACGACTCCCCCGCCGAGCTCGCGGCGTTCTACGGCTTCGGCGAGCTCACCGGGCTCGACCGCACGCCGGAGCAGCGCCTCGCGCGCATGCACGCGCTCGGGCCGCGCGAGCTCAAAGCCGCGGCAAGACGGCTGTTTCGAGCGGACAGGCTCGGCCTCGTGACCGTGGGCGATCTCGATCGCGGACAGCGCGCGTCGCTGGCGCGCGCCGTCGCTGATTTCGCCTGAATCCGAGAGCCGGCGAGCGCCGCGCGACTCAGCGCCGCTTCTTGGCGACCGGGCGCTCTTCCGCGTGATCTTCGCGGACGAGCGCCTCGGCGACGCGCAACACGCGACGGCGTGTCGCCGGGTTCGCGGTGCGCAGGATCACGCTGATGCGATCCTCGCGCGGGCGCGGGCGCGAAGGCTCCGAGAGGAGCTCCGCGACCTCGACGCCGAGCGCTCCGGCGAGTCGAACCAAAGTTTCGAGTGAAGGATTGGAATTGGCGGACGATCGGCCGCGCAACACTCGTTCGAGTCGCGCGACGGTTTCCACCGTCACGCCGGCGCGCGCAGCCAGCTCGGCCTGCGTCAGTCCAGTTTCCAGGCGCAGCTGCCGAATGTGGTCAGCCAATCGGGTCGGTACGTCGGACAAATTCGTCTTCGCAGACTCCCGCCCGCTGAATTCGCGCGTAAGGTACGATCTCCTTCCGCGATGTCATCAGACGTGTAAGCCTGGACTTGGACGGAGGGCGCGCCGCACGGGAGTCGGCCACCCGGTCGAGCGAAACCAGCCGTCTTCGTCCAGCTGATGACCACGCCCGGGAGTGTGATCCATACGCGGGGCCGAGCGCAACCGCTTCCGAGCACTATTTATTTAACCCCCGTGGGTGGTGGAGGAATGCGGCGATCGGCGCTTTCGAGCTCGACGGTTTCGAAGAATCCCCTGACCAGCGCGTCCAAGCGATCGGCGACGCGCTCGGCGGCGTGCGCTCCGTCCGCGTGCGTCTCGTACGACGCCAGGTAGCAACGACCGATCCCCGCACCGACCGCCAGCACCGACCCACGCACGCTCGTGCCGGGGCCTGGTTCCGCGCCGACCACCAGCCTGACATCGAAGTCGGCCGGCGCGGTCAGGCGCCGTTCGTCGATGCGCGAAGCGGGCGCCACGGCGGGCAGGCCCGGACGCAAAAAGCGCGCTTCCGCCTCGCATTCCGAGGGCCGAACCAGGCGCGCCGCCCGCCACACCCGGAGCGCGATGGTCGATGCGCTGGGGCGATGCTCGAAGAGGACGAAGGAGCCCGCGCGGCTCGCGTGCCAGGCGCCGGCATCGGGCAGGGTGATCCGCGCCGGAACGCTGGCGATGAGCAGCGAAGTCCACGCTGCGCCTGCGAATTCCTGCGGGGGTGGCAGCTCCGCCGCGGCAGCGACCGCCGGCGGGGGCTCGGGCGGGGGAGGGGGGCCGCACCCGAGCAGGGTCGAAAGCGCGAGCCACGCGGCACGAGACGGAAGAGCGGAACCCATGGCCTGCGGCGGGCCGGCCATGATAGGAGACGTTTGGCAGGAATGTAATGCGGCTCGCGCCGGGGTCGGGGCGCAGGTCTTCGAGAAGCTGAGACGATGGAGCGAGAGCGGCACAAGCCCGCCGGGCACGGCGGCAGGCGTCGGGGACGGCGCGCGCCTCGTCCCGTCGTCGATCCGGTGATCGTGGCGGCCCGGCGTCCGCCGCGAAACGCCCAACCGACGCCCTCGGCACCCGCGCCTGCCGAGCCGGAAACCGAAGCCGGCGCTGTCGTTCCCAGCGCGACGGCCAAGGCTCAGGAGCCTCCGCCACGCCGTTCGGCCCGGATCGTCGCGGCACCCTCGCGAGACGGCGACCTCACCTTGCGGGAGCGGGAGCGACTGCTCGCCCGGCTGCTCGCGAGCGAGGGCCGGAGCGCGATCACGCGCGCCGCCGAGGAATTTCGCCGCGCGGGTTTCGAATTTCCGGCCGAGCAACCCGTGCTGCTCCAGCTCCTGGAGCACCTGGACGAGGCCGAGGTGCGCGCCTCGATCGGGACGCTCTCGGGCCTGCTCTCGCGCGAGACGCCGTTCAAGCGACCGGTGTTCGAGCAGCGGCTGCGCAGGCTCGAGGACGCCGCCGACGAAGAAGCCACGCGCCACGCAGCCGCGGAGCTGCGGCGAGCGCTCCGCGCCTGAAGGCCGGCATGACGGAGCTCACGGCTCGTGCCTTCGAAGCCCGCCTGAAGGAGCTCGTGGCGGGGTTCGGGCGCGAGCGGGGCAACGAGTCGTGCGTCGAGTGCGAGCGCTGCACCGCCTGCTCGCACTCGACGTTCTGTCGCGACTCCGAGCGCCTGGTGCGCTGCAACTTCTGCGTGCGCTGCGCGCTTTGCACCGATTCGTCACATTGCCGCGGCTCGAAGAGCCTGATCGGTTGCCAGCATTGCATCGACTGCGAGGGCTGCTCCTCGAGCTCGTATCTCGTGCGCTCGATCTCGCTCACCGGATGCTCGTACTGCTTCGGCTGCGTGGGCCTGAGTCAGCGCGACTTCCACATCCTGAACGAGCCGTACGGGCGACGGGACTACTTCGCGATCACGAAGCGCTTGACCCAAGAGCTCCGCATCGGCTGAGGTTCTCACCGTGAGCTCGGACTCGGCTCTCGAGACACTCTGGAAGCACACCCTCGACCATTGGGAGGACGAGGCTGCGCATCGCGCCTTCCTCGAGCACTGCCGGCACCACGACCTGCTCGTCGAGGCGGCCGTTCGCTACCGCGGCATGAAGGGCGACCATGCGCGGGGCCCGGTGGCGGAAAAGAAGCTCGCCGCGATCGCAGTCCTCGCGATGGCGAAGCTCGAAAGCGCCCGTTCGCCCGAGCGCCGCAAGCAGGGCCATTTCCTGAGCTACGTGCTGATCGCGCTCTTCATCGCGGGCACGATCGGCCTCTTGGCCTATCTCGGACCCTTGCGCTGAACGGCGCAAAGTCGCCACACACCGGAAAATTCGCGGAATGCTCGCCGAACCGCGCGCGTTGCCGGAATCGGGAGACTCGTGCTTCGCAGCGCCCCCCGGGCCGAGTTATAGAGGCTTCCTTCCCACAAACACCACGATCCAGAGCGCGGATCGACCCTGCCCCCCAGGAGACCCCCTGATGAGAATTCTCGCCTTCACCGCCTGCTCGCTCGCGCTGCTCGCCGCCTGCGGCTCCGATCCACCCCCGCCAGCTCAGCAGCCGACTGCTACGCCGACGCAGCCGCCGCCGCCGCCCGCCCCGCTCGACAAGCAGCAGAGCGACGTGCCGACCCGCTCGAACATCTCGATCGCGGAAGACATCAAGAAGGCGTGCGGTATCACCGACTCGGAGGCCTTCTTCGCCTACGACTCCGCGAACGTGCGCCCGCAGGACAAGGCCGTGCTCACGAAGCTCGCGACCTGTTTCATGACGGGGCCGCTCAAGGGCCGCTCGATGCGCCTCGTCGGTCACGCCGACCCGCGCGGCAACGAGGAGTACAACATGGCGCTCGGCGGACGCCGTGCCGACAACGTCGCGAGCGCGATCGGCAGCGCCGGCATGGACAGCACGCGCATGTCCACGAGTTCGCGCGGGAAAATGGACGCCACCGGAACGGACGAGTCCGGCTGGGAAAAGGATCGTCGCGTAGACATCATGCTGGCAAACTGAGCCGAGGATGATCGATCCCGCTCAGAGTCCGAACGCACGCGCCGCGCTCGACCCGCTGGAGCTCGCGTTCCAGTCGTCGGGCGTGGTGCTCGGCGTGCTCTTGCTCCTGGTCGCGGCCTCCATCGCGGTCTGGTTCATCTGGTTCTTGAAGGTCGGGCAGCTTGCGCGGCTGCGCTCCAAAAACCAGTCGTTCGAGCGCGAGGCGGCAGGCGTGGAGTTGCCGAGCGATCTCCTTGCCCTCGCGCGACGCCACCCGGACTCGCCGGGCGGACGGGTCGTGATCGAGCTCGGCCGGCGGCGCCAGGCGCGCGGCACGTCGAACGATCTCATGACGGCGGTCGCCAAGCGCGCGCTCGCCGCGGAGCAACAGCGCGCCACGACGTTGATGCCGACGCTGTCGAGCATCGCTTCCGCCTCCCCGTTCATCGGTCTGTTCGGAACGGTGTGGGGCATCATGGATGCCTTCCTGCGCATCGGCGTGGAAAAGAGCGCCTCGCTGCCGGTCGTCGCGCCGGCCATCGGGGAGGCGCTGATCGCGACGGCGTTCGGCCTGGTCGCGGCGATCCCGGCGACCATCGGCTACAACTACGTGGACAAGCGCATCGGCGACTTGATGGATGAGCTCGGTGCCTCGGCCGAGGCCTGGGTCGCGATGCTGCAGGAGGAGCCGGCGGGCGGCGCCGTTCCCCTGCAAAAGCATGCCTTTCCGGCGGCACGCGGGGGGGAGTAGCCGTGGGCATCAGCGTCGGGACGCGCGGGCGTCGCGGGTTCCGCGACATCAACGTGACCCCGCTAGTCGACGTGATGCTGGTGCTCCTGATCGTGTTCATGGTCACGGCGCCGCTGCTCACCACCGGCCTGCGCATCGATCTGCCGGAGGTTCAGGCGGCGCAGACACCGGTGAAGGACGCGCGTCTGCTCGTGAGCATCACGAAAGAGGAACGCGTGCTCTTCGGCGAAGAGGACGTGACCAACCGCATCGATCAGGCGCTCAAGGAGAACGCGCGCGTGCAGAAGGAGCGCGAGCTTTACATCCGCGCCGACAAGAACGCGCGCTACGGCATCGTCGCCACGGTGGTGGCGGCGGCCCGCAACAGCGGCGTGGAAGCCCTGAACCTCCTCGTCGAACCCGAGGTCGAGGAAGAACCGGCGATCGAACCGCCGAAGCAGCCGTGACGCGATGAGCGCGCGCACCGGGATGCCGCCGCCGGCCACGTTCTCGGGACGGGACGTCGCGCTCGCCGCCTCCAGCGCCGCCCTGATCGAAGCGCTGCTCTTCATCCTGTTCGTGGCGGCCGGGCAGAGCGGCGCGCACATCAAGGAGAGACCGGCCGAGGCGAAGGCGCCGGTGCCGATCCAGGTGCGACCGGTGCTGGACGACCTCCCGCTGCTCAAGCTCGGCGGCAAGGCGAAGCCGAAGCTTCCCGAAATGTGGAAGAAGCAGCCGCCCGTGCAGCGCTTCGAAGAAAAGAGCGCGCCGTCCCCGAAGGCCTCGAAGACCCCCGACGCGCTGCCGACGAGCACGCTCGCCAAGCCGGACGCTCAGGCGCCGCCTCCCGACGCCGAGCTCGCGAAGCAAGTCGATCAAGTGCTACTGGACGCGACCCCCGATGCGGCGCCGACGGTGGAGGGCGAGGGCCACGCGGACGGCGTGAAGGAAGGCACCGAAACCGATCCGCTCAAGGCGCGCGCCGTGGATCAGTACCGAGCCAAGCTCGTTTCCTGGTTCAACGCCCGCTTCAAGTCGCCATCCTCCGCCGAAATCCCGTGCGAAGAGCTCACCAAGCTCTCTTCCGGGGTTTCCGTCACCGTGAACCCCGATCGGACGGTGGGCGGCTTCACGGTCTCGCGCGCGAGCGGGAATGCGGTTTTCGACGCGCGCGTTCAGAGCACCATGCAGGGCACAGTCGGCGCCGAGCTCCCGCCGCCCCCGCCGCTCTACCCCGACATCCTTCCGCCCGTGATCACACCCCGCTTCAGCGGTAAGGATGCGGACTGCAAATGATGCGTACCTGGTCTCCACGCACGTTCCTGGTTTTGGCGGCGCTCTTCTGCCTTCTCGGATCGAGCACGGCGCGGGCGCAAGGCGCGCCCCCGGCGCCGGCGAACGAGAGTGAGCTCGGCGAGTTCGTCGTCACCGGGCACAAGGAAGAAAAGCTCCCGCGCATCGCGATCCTGCCGTCGCTCTCGCCGGATCTGGAAGACGTGGTCGTGCGCTCCGTCGTGCGCCGCGATATCGAGCTCACGGGCCTCTTCGAGCTCATCTCCGATTCCAAAGCGCCCACGGGCCTCTACTCGTTCGACGACCCCGTCGACGTCGAGGCCTGGCAGAAGCTCGGCGCCGAAGCGATCGTCAAGGTGGCGGCGCGCCCGCGCGGCAACAAGGCCGAGGTCTTCGGCCTCGCCTACTTCTTGAACGTCGGCAAAGACCCCGTTTACCAAAAGAAGATCACCGTCGACAAAGCCGACGTGCGCGTCACGGCTCATCGCATCACCGACGCGCTGCTCGGCGCGCTCACCGGCCGCCCCGGCGGCTTCGCGAGCCAGTTCACCTTTTCGGCGCGCTGGACCAAGCACAACCGCGTCTTTCGTATGGACGCCGACGGGCAGAGCCTGACTCCGCTGAGCGACGCCGCCGAGAACGCGATCTCGCCGACGTGGGGCCCGAACGGCGCGCTCTTCTTCTCCACGAGCCGCGACTACGCGCCCTTCTCGATCGCGTCGCTCGCCGGGGGCCCGCAGAAACCGTTCGCGCTGCCCTTCAAGACGTCCGTCTACAGCATCTCCTACAACAAGGACTTCACGAAGATCGCCGTGGCCGTCGCCGAAGGTGGAAAGAGCACCATCTACGTCGCCATGGCCGACGGCAGCGGCATGAACAAGGCGTCCACCACGGACCTCGCCGTGCACCCGGTCTGGAGCCCCTCGGGCAAGCTCGCCTGGGTCGGCGGCGACGCCAACCACGGTTCACAACGCATCTACGTCGACGGCAAACCCGCTTCGCCCGCCGGATTCCCCGCGACCTCGCCGACCTTCTGCGACACCGAAGACGGCGTCCGGCTGGTTTACTCCGTAGCCGTGGGCGGCGGCCGCTACGACCTCGTCTGGGGCGACGAGCTCGGGCGCGGCACCTCGCGGCTCACGCAGGGCCAGGGCTCGAACACGTATCCCGCCTGCAGCCCCGACGGTCGCCTCCTCGCGTTCTTCTCGACGCGCAAGGACCAGCCCGGCATGTACATGATGTCGCTCAAGCGCTTCACGACGCTCCAGGTGACCTCGAAGCCGGGCGAGTCACTGCGCTGGGCGGCGCTGCCGGCCATCAAGTAAGTTCTGTCCAGCGGAGCAAGTCGTGTCGAAAGCCTCGACCAGCCTCGATCCAGACGAGCCCTCGCACGCCTTCGCCTGGTCGGGCAACCCGGCCCTCCACGCGGAGCGCCGCCGCCAGATGCTCGCGAAGTATCCGGACATCGAGCGCCTGTACGGCCCGTGTCCGCGCACCAAGTACATCTGCCTCGCGCTGGTCGCGGCTCAGCTCGGCGCGGCGTACGCGCTGCGCGACGCTTCCTGGTGGTGGATCGTGATCGCGGCGTACGGGTTCGGCGGGTTCGTGAATCACGCGCTGCTGCTCGCGATTCACGAGCTCATCCACAACCTCGGCTTTGGCAGGCCCTGGAAAAATCGCCTGTTCGCCGTCTTCGTCAACCTGCCGGTGGGCATCCCGGTTTCGGAGACCTTCCGCCACTACCACCTGCTTCACCACGCTCATCAGGGTGACGCGCACCTCGACGCCGACCTGCCGACGGAGTTTGAGGCGCGCCTGCTGAGCGCGCGATTCGGCAAGCTGATCTGGCTCGCCGGGCAGGGGCTCGCGTACACGCTGCGGCCGCTCCTCGCTCAACCGAAAAAGCCGAGCCGCGCGGAGCTCTTGCAGTTCGCCGTACAGCTCGGGTTCTGCGTTCTCGTCTTCCACTTCTGGGGTGCGAAGGCGTGCGTATACCTCCCCTTGAGCTCGTTGATGGTGATGGGCCTGCATCCCGTGGCCGGCCACTACGTCACGGAGCACCACGCGTTTCGCCACGGCCAGGAGACGTACTCGTATTACGGCCCGTTGAACCTCGTCACCTTCAACATCGGCTACCACAACGAGCACCACGATTTTCCGTACGTCCCGGGCTCGCGCCTCGCCGAGCTCCGGCGCGTCGCCCCCGAGTTCTACGAGCACCTCGAGCACCACGACTCGCGCATCAAGACGCTCTGGCGCTTCTTCACGCGCCCGGGCCTCGGCGAGCACAGCCGGCTCAAGCGGCTCGCCAAGGCCGCGTAAGATCTCGCGCCGCGCCGAAACGCTGGAGGCTTCGAGGACTACCGTGCTAAGGCGCGGTTCGTGACGGAACACGAGCGCGATCGCTACGCAGAGGCCGGCGTCGACTACGGAGTGATCGACCCCGGCAAGCTCCTCGCGCAGCGCACGGCCGCGCGCACGGCGGGCGAGCTCGGGCTGCGCGGGGCCCGCGAGGTGCCGGAGAGCCGCGGCGAGAGCGCCTACGTCGTGGACCTCGGCGATCGGTATCTCGCGACGGTGACCGAAGCGCTCGGGACGAAGAATCTCGTCGCCGACGCCGTCCGCAGCTACACGAACCGGAGCTTTTACGACGCGATCGCCAAGGACACCGCCGCCACGATCCTGAACGACCTCGCGACGGTCGGCGCACGCCCGCTCTGCCTCACGGCCTACTGGGGCGCGGGTAGCTCGGACTGGTTCGCCGACGAGTCGCGCCTCGCCGATCTCGTGCGCGGCTGGGGCGCCGCGTGCGAGGAAGCCCACTGCGCGTGGGGCGGCGGCGAGACCCAGGTGCTCCGGAGCATGATCGAACCGGGCGTTGCGGTGCTCGGCGGGAACGCGCTCGGCTTCGTGAACCCGCGCGAGCAGCTGCTGCTCGGCTCGCGCGTCGAGCCGGGGGACGCCATCCTGGTTGCGGCGGCGACTGGAATCCACACGAACGGCCTGACCCTGGCCCGTGAAACCGTGGGGAAACTTGCGCGGGGCTTCGAGACCCCGCTGGACGGGGACAGCCGGTCGCGCAGTATCGGTGAGGCCCTGCTCGATCCGACGCCGCTGTACGGCGTGCTGCTGGAAGCGCTGCTCGACGCGGGCGTGGACGTTCACTACGCGGTGCACGTGACCGGGCACGGCTGGCGCAAGCTGATGCGCGCTTCGAAAGCCCTCAGTTATGTCATCGAGCGCTTGCCCGAGGTTCCGCCCGTGCTGTCGGCGCTGGCGTCGGCGGCCGGAATGAGCGCGCTCGAGGCCTACGGTACGTACAACATGGGCGCCGGCTTCGCCTTTTACGTGAGTGAAGCCTCCGTGGAGCTCGCGCAGCGCACGGCCTCGCGCGCGGGCACGCCGCTGCTGCATGCCGGTCACGTCGAGGCCGGGCCCAAACGCGTGGTCCTGGCGCCGCTCGGACTCGAGTTCGCGGGCGGCTCGCTGGCAATCCGTTAGGGTGACGCGCTACCCTCACAGTTGAGGGGGTCAATCCGATGACGCTCCCTGTCGTGCGGATCCCGCACATCTCGAATTTGTAGCAAGTTGCCCCAAAACTCCGCTTACGGTGAGCAAACTGTCAGCCGCCGTGTGGATCGTCGAAATCCGCGATCTCACGATAGTTCGTGCGCTGACGACCCTCACCGAGGTCCGTCAGCGGCTCCGGCGTGTTAGAATCCTGGTTCGACTGCGCGTGACCGCGGGACCGGCACGCGACGATGGACGAAGCAAATGCTTGGTCGCGATGAGTGGCTCGATCTGGCGCGCAAGCTCGATTGGAAGTTTTCCTACGTATCCGAGCGGGACGTCTATCCGGAGGACGTGAGCGGTCGGCCCTGGCTCGAGCAGGACGCGTGGAGTGACTGGGACGAGCCCTACCGCACCGCGTTCAGCGAGTACGCGCGCGGTCAGCACGAGAAGGACGCCGCCATCCACGCGGTGCGCGAGGCCGTCGGCCGCGTCGACGACTACGAGAAGCAGGATCGCGCGTGGCTCAGCACCTTGAAGCTGCACGGCGCGACGCTACCCCTCGCCGAGTTCGCCGCCGTGATCGGGAACCTGCGCGCGGCGCGCTTCGGCCGCGACGGAGCCTGGCGAGGCGCGGCTCTGCTCGGCGCCCTCGACGAGTGCAGGCACACGCAGATCCCGCTCACCGTGCTCCACGACCTCGTGCGCTGGGACCCGCAGTTCGACTGGACCCACCGCTTCCTGCACACCGAAGAGTGGGTGGCCGTCGCCGGGCGGCACCTGGTGGACGACCTCTTGCTCTGCGCGAACCCGATCGAGTTCGCGATCGGGACGAACTTCGTGTTCGAGAGCGGCTTCACCAACCTGCAGTTCGTCGGGCTTTCCGCCGTCGCGCACTCGGTCGGCGATCGCATGTTCGAGAAGATGGTGCAGAGCATCCAGACCGACGAGGCGCGCCACGCGCAGATCGGCGGTCCCGTGCTGCGCACGCTCCTGAAGCACGACCCGGAGTACGCGCAGTACCTCGTCGACAAGTGGTTCTGGCGCTCGTGGCTGTTCTTCGCCGTCGTGACCGGCTTCTCGATGGACTACCTCACCCCGGTCGAGCGGCGGACGCACTCGTTTCGCGAGTTCGTCGAGGAGTGGGTCGTCGAGCAGTTCCTGCGGCTCGAGCGCGAGTACGGGCTCGCGCGCCCCTGGTACTGGGACAAGTTCTCGGAGAGCCTCGGCTACTACCATCACATGGTGTACGCGAGCGCCTACACGTACCGCGCCACGGTCTGGTTCGATCTGGCGCTGCCCGGCCCGAGCGAGCGCGCGTGGCTCGCGAAGAAGTACCCCGAGACCTGGCAAGACCTCGATCCGATCTGGGAGCGCGTCACGGAGCGCTGGCGCGCGGCGGGACCCGACGTGGAGTGGTTCTCGCACGGGGTGACGCCGGTCGGTTTCTGCGATCTCTGCCAGCTCGTGCTGTGCGGCGGCACGCCGCGTTCGAACAGCGCGCGCACCGTCGACCGCGACGGCCGGCGCTACGTGTTCTGCAGCGAGCCGTGCGCCTGGATCTTCGAGCGCGAGCCCGCGCGCTACCGCAACCACAAGAACGTCGTGCAGCGCATCCTCGCGGGCGAGGCGCCGGCCAATCTGCTCGAGCTCTTGAAGCATTTCGGGCTCACGCAGGAGCGCTGGGGAAAGGACGTCGCGCGCGGCCGCTACCCGTGGCTCGCCCACAAGCCATGCTGATCCCGCTCTACGGTTTCGCTCAGGGCGATTCGCTCGGCCTGCTCGTGCTCGTGCAGGACACGGACACGATCGCGACCCTGGGCAAGACGCTCGCCCAGGCGGCGGCCGTGCGCGTCGCTCCGCTCGAGAACAGCCGCGTCTGCCACGGCGGCAAGGTGCTGAATCCGGAAAGCACCGTCGCGGCCGCGAAGCTCACGCCGCTCGCGCGCATCGATCTCGTGAGGGAGGATTGATGTCATTTCACGCCCTGCTGCCCGAGGACGAGCTCTGGACCGGCGAGATGCGCGGGTTCGTGGTCGCCGGACGGCGCGTGCTCGTGCTCAGGACCGAAGGCGGCGTCTTTGCCTACGAGGACCGCTGCGCCCACCTCGGCGTGCCGCTCAGCCAGGGTACGCTGAAGGGCTCGGTGCTCACCTGCTCGGCGCACCACTAC
>DASXWF010000104.1:0-4540 GCA_036503835.1 Polyangiaceae bacterium
CGCTGGCGTTGAAGCTCGCCGAGCTCGACGCCGTGCGCGAGGCGCGAGGCGCGCATCCGGTGCTGCTACTCGACGACGTCTCGAGCGAGCTCGACCCCGGCCACACGACCCAGGTCTACGAGTTCTTGCTCGCCACCGAGAGCCAGGTCTTCGTCACGACGACGCGCCGCGACCTCTTCCCCGAGGCTCGGCGCCCGCCCTCGGAACGGGCCGATTTCCGCCTCGAGCGAGGCCAGCTGGCGGCCCTTTCGGGTGCGGCCGAAATAGGCCCTGAAACGAAGCTATAACCAGCTGATATTATTGAGTATTTGTACCTTGCGCCGGGGCCGAGTCGTGGTTATAGCGAAAGGCACTACGTGGTGACGCGTGGAGCGCCGTCCGGCGCTCGCGGCCTCGCCCCCCTCAGACCCAACGCATGACGATCCCTGCGCCCGATCTCGGCCAGAACCCGAGCGACTACGACTCGAAAAACATCACCGTGCTCGAGGGGCTCGAGGCCGTCCGCAAGCGGCCTGGCATGTACATCGGTGACGTCCACGACGGCTCCGCGCTCCACCACCTGGTGTGGGAAACGGTCGACAACGCGGTCGACGAGCACCTCGCCGGCCACTGCACGCGCATCGAGGTGACCGTTCACTTCGACGGCTCCGTCACTGTCGACGACGACGGCCGCGGCATCCCGGTCGGCATCATGCCCGAGCGCGGCGTGAGCGCCGCCGAGGTCGTGATGACCGTGCTGCACGCGGGCGGGAAGTTCGATCACTCGAGCTACAAGGTGAGCGCCGGCCTGCACGGCGTGGGCGTGAGCGCGGTGAACGCCGTCTCCGAGTGGCTCAGGCTCGAGATCTCGCGCGAGGGCAAGGTCTGGTTCCAGGAGTACCGCCGCGGCGTGCCGCAGTCTCCGATCGCGGCCATCGGTGAGAGCACGCGCATGGGCACGAAGGTCACCTTCAAGCCCGATCACGAGATCTTCTCCAACACCGAATACGTCTACGACACGCTCGCGAACCGCCTGCGCGAGCTCGCGTTCTTGAACTCGGGCCTGGTCGTGAAGCTCAGCGACGAGCGCGGCGACGGCCGCAGCGAGACCTACGAGTACAAGGGCGGAATCGGCGAGTTCGTCGCGCTGCTCAGCAAGACCAAGGAGCCGGTGCACGAGGACGTGCTCGCCTTCGACGGCGAGTTCCCGGCGGGCGAGGGCAAGGCGCCGATTCACGTCGACCTCGCGCTGCAGTGGACCAACTCCTACGCGGATCAGATCCTCTGCTACACGAACAACGTCCACAACAAGGACGGCGGTACGCACCTCACGGGGCTGCGCGCGGCGCTCACGCGCACGCTCAACAACTACGGGCAGGCGCACAACCACTTCAAGGACGCGAAGGGTGGACTCACCGGCGACGACGCGCGCGAGGGCGTCGTGTGCGGCGTGCACGTGAAGGCCCCCGACGCGAGCTTCGACTCGCAGACCAAGAGCAAGCTCGTCTCGAGCGAGGTGAAGGGCGTCGTCGAGAACGCCGTGAGCGAGTTCATCGGCCGGTACTTCGAGGAGCACCCGGGCACGGCCCGCAAGGTGCTCGAGAAGGCCGTGCTCGCCGCGAAGGCGCGCGAGGCCGCGCGCAAGGCGCGCGAAGTGGTGCGCAAGGGCGTGCTCGACAGCACCTCGCTCTCCGGCAAGCTCGCCGACTGTCAGAGCAAGGATCCGAGCATCAGCGAGCTTTACATCGTCGAGGGCGAGAGCGCCGGCGGCAGCGCCAAGCAGGGGCGCGATCGGCATTTTCAGGCGATTTTGCCGCTGAAGGGCAAGATCCTGAACGTGGAGCGCGCGCGCCTCGACCGCATGCTCTCTTCGCAGGAGGTCGCCACGCTGATCTCGGCGCTCGGCTGCGGCATCGACGAGAGCGGCAATTTCGAGCTCTCGAAGCTCCGCTACCACAAGGTCGTGCTGATGACCGACGCGGACGTCGACGGCAGTCACATCCGCACGCTCCTGCTCACGTTCTTCTACCGGCAGATGCGCGAGGTGATCGAGCGCGGCTATCTGTACATCGCCCAGCCGCCGCTCTACGGCGTGCGCAAGGGCAAGCGCCATTTCTACTTGAAGGATCAGCCGGCGCTCGATCGCTTCCTGATCGAGAACGGCATCGAGGATTTGACGCTGCAGTCGAGCAAGGGGCCGACGCTCTCGGGCGTCGTGCTCTTCAACCTCGCGAACCGCCTGCGCGCGATGAAGGACATGCTGCGCAAGATCGACATGCGCTGTGACGCGCGCGTCGTCGCGGCGCTGCTCAGCACCGGGGGCATGGCGCTCGCCGACTTCCGAAACCGCGAGAAGGTGGACGCCGCCGCCGCAAAGCTCAGGACCTACCTCGAGACGCGTTACCCCGATCTCTGCCCGCTCACGGTCACGGTCGAGTGGGAGAAGGAGCATGGATCCGGCCGCATCGCGACGAAGTTCCGGCCCGGCGCCTCGTCACGTCAGGCAGCGCTCGACTGGCAGCTCGCCGAATCGGCCGAGTATCAGGAGCTGCTCTCGATCGAGGAGGACATCCGCTCGATCGGTCCGGCGCCGTACACGGTTCGCGTCGACGACGGCGAGGCGGAAGCGATCGCCGACGCCGAAGCGCTCGAAGCGTTCATCACCGAGCGCGGCCGCAAAGGCATGCAGATCACCCGCTACAAGGGCCTGGGTGAAATGAACGCCGATCAGCTCTGGGACACGACGATGAGTCCTGACGCGCGCACGCTCTTGCAGGTGCGCGTGAACGATCCGGTGCGCGCGGACGAGCTCTTCAGCGTGCTGATGGGTGATCAGGTCGAGCCGCGCCGGCAATTCATCGAAGAGAATGCGCTCAACGTGCGGAACCTCGATATCTGACCGCGAGGGCAGTATCGAAGTCTCACTACGCGGGGTTACCGCCGCGGCCTCGGTTCTACCGGCACTGGAACCCTACAAAAAGATCGAGAGATCTCTCGAGAGACTGGCGCTTGCTGGGCCTTTGGATCTAGTCTCCGCCCCTCGAGGACGAGGGCCAAGAGGCTCGGGAGAGCCGCGCGGATCTCGGCTCTCGAGTTCGGTCCCATCAAAATTCTAGAGGTCGGAAGGAGGGGCCGGCGAGGCGACGTCGAGGCGTCTCTCCGCCGGCTCGGCATCCATGGGCAACAGAAGATCCACCAAGAAGATCGGGCGGTTGATCCGGGACGCGCGCATGACCAGCGGCATCACGCAAAAGGATCTGGCGGCGAAGCTCGGGGTTCGCTCGGGCAGCTACGTCGGTATGTTGGAGTCGGGGCTCTGCAAGGGCGTGGGCCTCGATCGGCTGCGCGAAATCGCCGGCCTGCTCGACGTTCACGGAGTGGAAACGTATCGCTGGATGGCCGCGGCCGGGCACCTGCCATCGTCGCTGCTCCACGCGCTCATGCGGAGTCCCGAACGCTGGGACGAGGTACTCGATTTGCTCGGGCACTCGCGCTCGAACGGACCGAAGTCGCGGCGCCGGCTACGCGCCTGACGCGGCGCCGCGTGGGGCGTTTTGCGAAAAGGTGACGTGTGCGCGGGATCATGGTTTGATCTCGGCCCGTCATGCGCCGCGCCACGCTCACGATCCGTGCCTCGATTGTGCTGTCTCTGACCCTCGGGGTCGCGCTCGCCACGAGCTGCTCCAAGGACGAAAAGGAAGAGCCGCCGCAGTGTGACCCGGCGAAGCAGAATTGCGGCACGGGCGGGGCCAACGACATGCCTCCCCAGCCCATCGAATGCGGCGCGGAGGTCTGCAATCCGCTGATCCTCCCGTTCAATTTCGATCCGGTGGCGGCGTGCTGCATCGAGGAGCGGGGCTGCGGACTCGATTCCAGCTTTCTGGGCGAGTTCGGCGTGTCGTTCAGCGAAAGCTGCCAGGCGCGCGACCAACCCGGCGAAATCGACGCAGAATGCCCCGAGAGCGCGCCGCTCATGCGCCCCGAGCTGCCGGTGCCGATCCGCTTCCAGGGCTGCTGTCGGGTCGAGAGCGGCACCTGCGGGTACATGCTCGACAAGATCCTCGCGAACACCGTCGACGTGGGCCTCGGTTGCGTGGACTCGACGCCGTTCCTCGAGGGTGGGACGGCGACGCCCTGCACGCCCGGAAGCGGCGGCGAGGGCGGCGGCCAAAACTAGGTCGCGCGGTCCCCATCACCATGCCCGTGCCCGTGCCCGAAGGGTGAAAGCCTGGAATCCCGGTGGGTAGGTGCGTGCGCTGGGGTGCGTGTGGTGGGGTGCATGTGCTGGAGGAGAGGCCCCTCCGATGCGGGTTTTCGGGCATGGGCACGGGCACGGGCACGTTTGCTTTTACGGGGGCGGCGGGACCTTGATCGGGTCGTGGGGCGACTTAGGTTGGCTCCTGCGCAGACGAAGCGCGCGGATCAGCCATGCAAATGGATCGCCTCACCAAGAAAAGTCAGGAAGCGTTGCAGAGCGCCGTCGCGGCAGCCAGCCGCCGCGGTCATCCGGAGCTGATTCCGGAGCACGTGCTCACGGCCATTCTGGAGCAGGATGGCGGGG
>DASXWF010000105.1:0-2110 GCA_036503835.1 Polyangiaceae bacterium
TCCCTTTGGCGGTCCGCCCGAGCTCGCGCCAAGACCGCCGTTTCCCGCTTGCGCTGCTGCGGCGCCGCTCCCCGCTTGCGCTGCGGCGCCGCCGTCTCCTGCGTTCGCCACCCGTCCGCCCGTTCCCGACGCGGAGCTCCCGGAAGCACCGGCCGAGGGCAGGGGATCGCCGCCGTCGTTCGACTCCGCGCCCGAGCAGGCGAAGAGTAACGGCCCGAGCATCGCTGCTCGCCTCATGATGCACCCGAGAGCTCCCGCTTTCCACGCCACGATGAGAATCATAACACGACGAAACCCGTGCCCGGCGAGAACGCCCTCGGCCGCGAGCATTGACTGGCGTTCTAGGTCGCCGGCAAAAAGCCCAGTTGCTGAACGAGGGCGAGGCCGTCCATCAGGTTCCAGGTCTGCACGATGAGGCCGGCGTCGTCGAATCGGTGCAAATCCCAGAACGCCGTCACGACTCGTTTGCCGGTCGGCGGTACGCCCATGACCTTTGTCGCGTGCGTCGCGGTCGCGACGGAACGCCCCATCACCCAGTCGTCCTCGGCGACGAGCTGAGCAACCTCCACCCGGAGGTCGGGCCAGCCGGCGAGCGTCCCCTCCAGAAACGCACGAACGTGCTCGCGGCCGGGCGGTGTCGGCTGCGACAGGATCTGGTGCCCCGGCGCGTAGAATGCGAGGCACCGTTCCAGCTCGCGCGCGTTGAAAGCCGCTTTGGCAGCGATGTAGTTGGCCTTGTTCCGCGCCTCGATCGGGCGTCCGTCACCGCTCATGGGTTCTCCGAGCTCTGGGCGGTCGTATCAGTCCGCCTCGCCGTCACGTTGAACAAACGTGCGATTTGCTAGACTCGACCGATGGCCGACCGCCAGTCGCCGTTCGCGAACTCATTGTTCCCGTTCGTCGCGGGAGATCTGGCGCCGCATCGCAACCCCGTGACGTGCGTCCTCGCCGGCCTCGACGGGCCGCTTGCGGTCTGCACGCGCGCGGAGAGGAGCGAAGGCGACATCGTGGTGATTCGTCCCGGCGTCGAGCACTGGGTGGAGATCAACGGAAGAGCGAAGGTGCTGTACTTCGACGGCCTCCAATACCCGCTCACCGCAGCGCTCGCGGCGAGAGTGCCCCGTGACCTGGAGGCGCTGGCGATCGACGCCTTGGCCTCGAGGTCGGCGGCGCAGGAGGAGCTGCGAGCGAGATTCTCGGGTGGTCGAGAACGATGCCCGGCGCGTGTTGCACGGGCGATCGAAGCCATCGTTCAGGACCCCATGACGAGGATGACCCAGGGCGAGTTGGCCGAACGACTACGGCTCGGGCGCACCCAGGCGCTGCGCGCGTTCAAGGCCGCGACCGACATGACCTTCCGTGAGTTCAAGCGCTGGACGGCGCTCTGTGCCGCGACACGGCAGATCGCCGAAGGGCAGCTCGTCCGGACGGCCGCGATGGACGCCGGCTTTGCCGACAGCGCGCACCTCACCCGCACCTTTCGCGCGGCGTTCGGTACGACGCCGACGCTGGCCACCGCGGACCGTCGATAGCTGCAGCCAACCGGAGTCTCGGCGAGTGGTACGACTGCCATTTCTCGTCCTACGCCGGCTCGAAGAACACGTCCTGGCCTACCGCGACGCGACCGCGCCGCCTGCAGGCCCCGTACACCCCTGCCTTGTTGTCCCTCGCCCGTACGATCGCCTTCAGCACCTCGGGGGTCGAGCGCGCCGAGTCGGGGTCGAAGTTCAGCCGAGGGACGCGAGGGGCAGCGCCTGCTGCAAACCGGACGTTGGCTCACCCTGCGCCGCGCGGCGCGAGTTGCGCCAAACGCCGGCGCAGGTTGCGCCAGTCGCGAGCGCGCCGAGCGGTCCGCGGACGAAGCGTTTGTAGAACCCGCCCGATGGGTTTCGGCGCCGTCGATGGCGGCGTTGGACGAGCTTTGCACGCAGCTGGACGAGCTCGATGCCGTTGGCGCGCGTCTTGCTGTCGGTGCCAGGCAAATCGGAGGCCCGACGAAATGAGAAAGAGAACTTGGACTGGTTTGACGGTGGTGTGGCTGGTTGCTTGCGGAGCGCACGACGAGAGGCTGGAGGAGGGGAGTGGTCCGGTCGCCACCTTGACGCAGGCC
>DASXWF010000106.1:0-2452 GCA_036503835.1 Polyangiaceae bacterium
TCGTTTACCTGCTCGCGACGTGCCCAACGACGGAAGCGGCCGTCCAGCAGCTACGGGCGATTCGACGGGCGCTCAAGGCCAAGCAGGAAGCGGAGAGCTTCGATGGTTGACCCCCGCACACTCACCGGAATCGAAGCCTCAGTCTACGCTTCGGCGTGGGGAGCCGCGTACATCGCGCACTGGATCGGCCCGACGCACCGGGCTGGATCGCCGAAGCAAGCCGCGGAGATGGCGCGACAGGACGCCGAAGAAGCCCTCCGCCGGTTTCGCGAGCAGTCTGCTACGGTTGAGCGTGGCCCCGATACAGAACGCTGACGGCACGGTGTCTCACCGATGCTTCTTCTGCGGAGGCGCGGCCCACCCAGCTACCGGACATCGCTATGCCGACGGCGTCATGTCGTGTCGCCGCTGCACGCTCGAGACTTTCCGGTGGCTGCGCGTCTGGACTAATCAGAAGGGGCGGCGCAAAGGGCCGGCGTTCTACGAGCACATTCGTTCACCACAAGCGCATGCCGCGGGTGATGGCGAGGGCGATGACGGCAAGGAGCGCGAGGCGTAGACTGTGCCCATGGGCAACCCGCTGACCGAATTCGCCGACAGTCTGCCCGAGCGAGAGCGCCAAGCTTTCGGCGACGCGATTCTGCGTTGGGTTGTTGCCGACGCTGAACGCCAGGAGCTCGAACGCGAGAAGGGCCGCGACCCCGTTGGCTTCCTGCTTCGCCGGCTCGACTTCACGGGCGCACCATTCCCGATCGAGCTCGACCATCACCCGTTCGAGCGCGAGCGGGTGACGATTCACTGGTGGCCGAACGGGAAGCGCGCGCGGCAGGAAGTGGCCTCGCGAGAGGTGAGGGCGGCCACGCTCTACTCGAGAACGGAGCGGGTCACGTGTCGCACGGTCGAGCCGAAGCACATGGCGTACGACGTGGAGATCGATGAGGGCGGAGCGTTTCGCGACGGGGACACCAGCGCCTGGTGGCTGATGCTGCAATGCGAGCAGCTCACCGGGTTCCGGCCAGCCGTGCGCGGCGAGCGCGACACCCTGAAATGCGAAAAGCCCCGAGCTCCGTGAGGAGCCCGAGGCTTTGAACTGTTCGAAGATCTCGAACGGTTGGTTTTGCTACTTCCCCACCACAGCCGGCACCCTCTCCCCGAGCGCCTTCGTCTCCCGCTGCAGGTCCCCCACGGCCGTCTTCGTAGTCCCGAGGCCGGCGCTCACCGAGTTGAGCCCCTTCTCGAGCTCGTGAACCCGCTGGCAGAGCGGCCCGCGCTTCGCTTCCTCGTCCGTCCAGTGCGGGCAGGCGACTTCGGGCGGGGCGACCACGGGCGGCGGGGCTGGGGCGGTCGCGCGGTAGGTAGCGAGCGCCACGAGGACGCCCGTAACGAGCGCGCCGACCGCCTTGCACGTGCCGGTGACGACGTTTACGACGCCCTCGGCCGTCTCGTACCAGCGGATCGGGCGGGGGGCGGGCGGGAGTGGCGTACTCGTCGGCGGCGCCACCATCCGGTCGCCCTGGCGCTCGATGGCCTTCCGGGCTGCTTCGACGACGGCGGGGCTTTCGAATTCGGGAGGGGTGACGGAGCGTGGCTCCCGGGGCGGCTCGCTGGGCGGCTCGAGCGTCCCGAGGTCCCTGAGCGTCAGCTTCGGCGGCTGGGGCGCGGATTCGGCCGCTGGTGGCGCCGGCAGCCCCGTCATCGTGCTCCCGCGGCGCGCGGGGTGAACCGGGACGGGCGGCGGGACGTTCGGCCTGCCCGCCTGAATCTTGCCCTGCGTGATCTTGCCGAGCTGGTGCGAGTACTTGCCGGGCGGCTTGGGGGGTTCAGGCACGGGGCACCGCTCGTCGGATCATCGAGATCAGGACGAAGCTGCTGTCGTCCTTGTCGTAGTAGAGGTGACCGCCGGTCTCTGCGATCGTTGCCCCGAGCGGATCGGCCGTCGTCAGGATTCGGACCACGCCACGGTGCCACTTCCCAACGGCATCGAGGAGGTTCCCGCCGTCTGCCGCACCGGGTCCGGAGAGCCAGAGGTCGGCGACCACGGCGTCGACGGCGGTCGTATCGAGCACCCGGAGCGAGTCGGCCACGGTCGTCGCGGTGAGGACGCGAAAGCCGCCGTACTGCTCGAGCACTCGGGAGAGAAAGGCGCGCGCCTGGGGTAGATCGTCCACCACCAGGACGGTGATAGGCCTATTCGTGGGCCTGGTTCCCGCGTCGACCGAAGTCCTCCTCGATGTCGGTGACGGATCGTCGGAGTTCATGTTGCTTGTCGGCCAGAACCGACACGTCGGTCTCGATGTTCTTGATGGCCGAGACGAGCTTTGCGGAATCCTCGGAGAGAAGCTTCACGCTGTTCCCGATGAGCGTGGC
This sequence comes from Polyangiaceae bacterium, assembly GCA_036503835.1. Classification (GTDB taxonomy): domain Bacteria; phylum Myxococcota_A; class Polyangia; order Polyangiales; family Polyangiaceae; genus PMG-095. Next base: position 2,368 of record DASXWF010000106.1, read on the forward strand.
CTCGGCTTTCAGTGTCTCGAGCGCTGCGCCCTGCACCCGCTGCGCCTGCCGCATCTCGAACATGGCGTCGGCCATGTAGACGAGC
>DASXWF010000107.1:0-3269 GCA_036503835.1 Polyangiaceae bacterium
CTCGCGCGAGAAATGCCGCGATATGCTGCCCGCGGCATGGGCAAGAAGGAGGCCGCCAGCCAGGCCGTCCGCGACGCGCTCGATTCGTGGAACTTTCTGCCGCCTCCGAGCTCGAAGAGCGGCGGGCGACGGCAGGCGCGCGCGTTCGGTCAGTCGGGCGTGCGCACCGAGCTCTCCACCACGGTGTTCAGCGCCGAGCCGGACCAGTGGGTGAGCTACCTGACGCGGCCGCCGCTCGCGCGCTACGAGCCGGAAATTCGCGTGAGGGTTCACTGCGACGCCGGACTGTGCGTCATCGCCTTCGACGCCGAGAACGAGGCCTCGCAGTGGTTGGCCTCGTTTCTGGAACAGGGGATGTACGCCGTGCGCCGGCGCCTGCAAGCGAAGCCCAACGTGCTCTCCGCCTTCGAGCAGCTGGCAACGGGCGAAACACGGCAACCCGCCCGAACGCTGAGCGTGGTCTTGAGCCCCTACGTGCCGAGCGACGGCACTCGCGAGTCCGCGTACGAAGACGCCCAACACCAAGCCGAAGCTCGGGTGGTGCTGCATTCACGCTTGGTGCGCTACCTGAAAGGCCGGCTCGAGTCGGGCGCCTTCGGACCCGAGGAGCGGCTCGGCTTCTACTGGCCCGCGATCGCGCGCCTGGTCTCCGAGCTCGCGTACCCGCGCGCGCCGCTCGATCGCTTCGCGGCCAAGGTCGATGTGTTCGCCAAGCTCACGTACGTCGCGATGAACGTTCTCTACGACGAGAGCAAGGGCGGCCGCCTCCGGCACAGCGCCGCCGGGCACGTCTACGAAGACCTCACCAGCGCTTCGACGGGGATTCCGCGGCACGAGCTCGAGAACCGGCACCCGTACTTTCGGATGCTCGGCACGCTCGGCTTCCTGCTGCGGGGCGAGCGGTACTCGAGCTACGCCAGCGAGGTGGAAATCGCCGTGCGCGAGTACCTCGACGAGCTCTACCTGCGGCTGAGCCTCTCGGGCGCGATGCCCGACATCCCCGAAGGCATGCGGCCGATGTCGTTCCAGCGCGACGGCCGCAAGGTGCGAACGTCGAAGCCCGTGATCGGACAGTTCGGCGTCCAGAACGCCGACGATCTCGCAGCCTGGAAGGCCGTGGACGGACCCTTTCACGACATCGGCTTCACCCTGCTCGCGCAGCTCGGACTGGGCGAGTTCGGGCGCGTGTACGAAGTCCTGAACGACAACAACCCTCGCTATCCGGAGCGCCTGGCGCTCAAGGTCGACCGCATCCAGGGCAAGAAGAAGAAAGCCATCCTGGAAGCCGAGCAGGCGATGCTGATCGGGCGCGAGCTCGCGTCCGCCCACCATCTGATCCGGCTCTACGACACCGGCAAGCTGCGCGGCGAGCGCTACACGTACCACGTGCTCCAGCTGGTCGACGGCGATACGCTCGACAACCTGGTCGGCGTCACCGGGACCGAGCACGCGAGCGTGAGCCGCCCGCCGCGCGCCCGCGCCAGCGAGTTCGAGGGTCGCGAAGAGTACGAGCGCGCGATCCAGCGCAGCGCGAGCGAGCTCTGGCGCCGGCAGCGGCTGTCCCTGCCCTTCGCGCATCCGCTCTCGGCGGCCATGATCCTCGACCTTCTGAGCAGCGTGCTGCTCTGCCTGGAGGAGGTGCACCGGCTGAGGTACGCGATCAACGACCTCAAGAACGGCAACTTGATGATGAGCCGGCGCGGCCAGCTCAAGGGCATCGATCTCGACTCGTATGCTCCCCTTCACAGCAGCAAGGACACCGTCACGGATTTCATGTTCCTGGCCGTTTCGGTCGTACTGCTCGTCTTCAGCGCGCGCGGGCGCCTCTACACGCCGCGCATTCCCTGGGAGCAGCTGATTCAGGACGAGGCGCAGCTTCGCGCCGGCATCCGTCGCGCGTGGCCTTTCGGCGACATCGAAACCCTGAGCGAAGGTCGCGTCTCCGAAGCCGAGCTCGCGGACGCCCTCGTTCGCCTCGTCCTCCGCAGTCGCCAACTCGAATACGCCAAACGCCCCGACCTATTTTCGGAAGACGTGGCGCGTCTGATTGGCATCAAACGGCGAGTGTTGCCGGAGGAGATGGTGATCGATTGACCGTCGCAAGACTGGGGGGCTTGGACGATTGTTGAGTTTTGTTTAGCCGCCAAGGCCGCCAAGAGCGCCAAGGCCGCCAAGGGGATTGAGGGTTCGGAGTCACGCCTCCGCGCAATGTGCAACCAACCAACAAAAACTCCGCTGGCGGCCTTGGCGGCCTTGGCGGCCCAAAACTCCTAGCAGCCCGCCAACTGCTCCCAGTCCCCGCGAACCACTGCTGACGGCAATAAAACCTCCAACCGCCCAAAGCCCCCCACTCACCCAAACTCAGCTGAATTCGCCGCGGATGTACGCTTTGGTGTGTTCTTCGCGGGGGTCGGCGAAGAGTTCCTGCGTGGCGCGGTACTCGATGAGGTAGCCGGTGCGGCCACCGCCGCTCGTGTCGACGAAGAGGAAGGCGGTGCGATCGGCGACGCGCTGGGCCTGCTGCAGGTTGTGCGTCACGATCGCGATCGTGTAGCGCTGTTTGAGCTCGAGCATGAGCTCTTCGATGCGGCGGGTGGCGATCGGATCGAGCGCCGAGCAAGGCTCGTCCATGAGCAGGAGGTCCGGCTCGACCGCGATCGCGCGCGCGATGCAGAGCCGCTGCTGCTGCCCGCCCGAGAGCGCGAGGCCGCTCGTGTGAAGCTTGTCCTTGACCTCGTCCCAGAGCGCCGCGCCGCGCAGCGCCCGCTCCACGCGCTCAGCGTAGTCGCCCCGGTAGCGATTGAGCCGGAGGCCGAACGTCACGTTCTTGTAGATGCTGGTCGCGAACGGGTTCGGCTGCTGGAAGACCATGCCTATCGAACGGCGTACGGCGACCGGATCGACCCCCGTCGCGTAGATGTTCTGCCCGCGAAAGTGGACGGAGCCTTCCATGCGGAAGCCGGGGACGAAGTCGTTCATGCGATTCAGGCTGCGGAGCAGCGTGCTCTTGCCGCAGCCCGAAGGCCCGATGAACGCCGTGATCTCGTGCTTGGCGATCGGGATGTCCGCGTCCCGCACCGCGAGGAACGAGTCGTAGTAGATGCGCTTGACCTGACAATCCATCAGCGCCGAGCGGTCCGCTTCCCGGAAGCCGGCCTTCGCGCGCAGGGCGGAAACATTCGGGCTGCTCGACACGGCTTGTCTCATTTCGACGTTCATCGCTGGTTCCTTTGCAGTGGCACGGCGTGCGGTCGGAGTGTGGTCAGTGC
>DASXWF010000108.1:0-3142 GCA_036503835.1 Polyangiaceae bacterium
AGATCCACGGAGACTCGTACGAGCCGCATACGCGCCGTACCACCAGCACCATCGAGCGCCAGCGTTTCGGTCCCGGCGACGATGGTCGCGAACTCTGGTTCTACAAGGCCGACGGCATGGGGCACACCTGGCCCAATCCGAACCAGCTTCCGCAACATCTCTGGTCCCGCTTCGGAAAAACGAACCAGGACCTCGACTTCGCCGACGAAGCCTGGGCGTTCTTCCAACGCCATCCGCCGCCGAAGCGCTGATGCTGCGCCGTCAGCCCGCGCTGCGAAGACTCGAGCGAGGGGCGTTGGGCAGCGCGTTGCCTTCGAGGGCAGGAAACACGAAACGAAACAGCGTGCCCTCACCGGGCTCGCTGTCGACGACGATCTTGCCCCTGGCGCGGGTGCACGCGGCGAGCACCGCCGACATGCCGACGCCTCGCCCCGACGTCTCGGTGGCATGCGAGCTCGTGCTCACGCCGTCCGTGAGGAGCGCGCGAACCAGATCGGCGCGGGTCCCGGCGGGCAACCCGGCCGCCGTAGCTCGTTCCGCGAGCCGAGACCAATCGATGCCGGGGCCATCGTCCCTGACTTCGATCACGAGGGCGTCCGCATCCGAAGACGCCGTGAGCGCCACGCGTGTGCGGGGCGGCTTGCCCTTCCGCGCGCGCTCCTCCGGGCTCACGATGCCGTGATCGACCGTGTTGCGGACGACGTGCGCGAAGCTCGCCCAGAACTCGCGAAACTGTCCGCCGGGGAGGCGAACGTCGTCGCACTCGATCACGACCTCGGGCTCCGGCTTGCCGAGGCGCCGCGAAAGAGCGCGGAGCTGTTCCTCCACGCGCCCGAAACGACGCCGCACGGGTTCGAGCTGCCAGCGCACGAGCATTCTCTCCAGGGTCGAATGCGGAAGTCGCTGGCGCACCGCGGCCACGGCGTGCTCGAGTTCCGCTTTGGGGACCTCGAGCTGCTGATCCAGGCGCTCGCCCAGCAAGGGCGCGATCCTTACGGCGTATTGGTCCCAGGCCAGCACCAGCCGCGCCAGCGCCTTGTCCGCCTGCTCCCGCTCTGCCTCGAGGAGCGCGCTCTCGAGATCGTGCGCAGCGTCGGAGACCGAGCGGACTTCGAAAAGCGCCGCGTTGCCTTTCAGCGTGTGAATGGCCCGCATCCAGCCCGCTTCGTCGGTGCCGTTCCGCTCGCGAATGCGCTCGACCAACCCACGCGCTTCGTCGAAAAATTCGGAGAACCCGTAGTGATCCTGGAGCATGCGTTGAAAGCTCTTGATCTGCTCGCGCTGAATGGCTTCGGCGCGCTGGGCCGCGACTTCCGCCGTCACGTCGCGGACCACGAGCAGCGCTCCGTCCGGACGGCCTTCGCTGTGAACCGGTTTCAGGGCGAGTGCGTACTGACGGTCGCCGGCGGTGAGGGTCTGGGGAAGCTGCGCCAGCGCCACGTCGGCCGGCAGGAAGTCATCGATGTATTGCGCGTAGCCGAGCCGTAAGCCGGTCGCCACACCCGGATCGTCCGGCGCCAGCGCGGTGTGGAACGGCATCCCCGCCTGCCGTTCACCGAAGACCTCTCCGAAGGAGCGCGAACACTCCTCGAGCAGGTTGCCGTCGCGATCGACCATCGCGAGCCCTTCCTCGACGTTGTCGAGGACGAGTCGCATCTGATCGTTGCGCCGGGAAAGCTCGCGTGTTCTCGCCTCGACCAACGCTTGCAGGTTCTCCCGATGACTCACGAGCTCGCGGTCGCGCTCCTGAATGCCCGAAAGCATGGCGTTGAAAGCGTCGGTCAAGCTTCCGAGCTCGTCCCGGCTGGTCTTGCGGGCGCGCACCGAAAAATCCTGGTTTCGCTGGACCGTGTCGGCGGCCTGGTAGAGCACGCGGACGCTCTCCGTCATGCTTCGCGCGATTGCCCAAGCCAGCAGCGTCGAGATCAAGAGCACGCTCGCCGCGAGACCCACGCCGAGCCGGATCGAACGGCGCGTCTCGAGCATCTTCTTGGCAACGGCGGCGCGGACCGATTGAAACATGCCGTCCTCGAGCCCCCGCAGCTCCCGCATGCTTCCGTTTTGCAGCGCGAACCACTCCCTCGGATCGACCTCCAACGTCTCGTCGCGCGCCTCGAGCGCGACCGTGCGCATGGCCTTCACCTTTTCCGCGAGCGGACCCTCGAAGACGGCCTGAAAGCGCCGGTAATCCTCGGCGTTCGCCGAGGCGCGCAGGGACGAGGCGTACACGTTCTGCTCGGTGAGAAGGCTCACGAAAAAGCGGAAGGTGCCCGGCGGAAATTCCTTCTTGCCGAAGACGTAGCTCAACAGCGCATGCTCGCGGCTCGTCCGTTCGATGACCTGCATCGCCGCCACCAACCGCGAAATGCTCAGCATCAGCTCGCCGTCGCCGGTGAGCTGACTGAGAACGCTCGTGGCCGCGATCAGCGACTGGGTCGCCTCGCTGTGGAATTCCAGGTACTCGTAGAGGCGAAAATCCTCGGATCGCACGCGCTTTCGCAGCGCGGGGAGCTCGCGCAGCTGCCTTCGGGCCGCCCGCAGGTTCTCACCGAGCGCGGGCGGCAGCTTGGAAGCGTCGCGCTCGTTCAAGAAGCTCTCGAGCGAAGCCAGGACGCGATCGGTGCGCGCCTCCTGCAGCGCGAGCTCTTGGCTCGTCGTCTCGCCGATGCCGGCACGGAACGACGACTCGCTGCGCTCGGCTTGCAGTTCGTGGACGACGCGCGCCACGCGCTCGGTCAGCTGCACGAGATCTTCCACCGAACCGATCGCCTTGACCGTCGCCGCTCGTTCCTGCGCGTCGCGAGCAATCAGAGCCGAAAGCAAGAGAGCCCCGAGCACGGGTACGCCGGCAAGCAGCGCGAGCTTGAGCCGGACGTTCAGACGATCGAACAGCCACATCGGCGACTACTACCCAGCGACTCTACGGTCGCGTGCGCGCGGAAGTGAAGGATCGCCCCTCCAGAGCCGCCGTGTTGGCCGTCGTGCCGCCGTCCGGAGCCGCCCAGCTCTCGGTGGGAGTGGGAGCCGGTACGAGTTCGACCCACACCGATTCCCGAGCTCCACCCTCGCGGGTGTTGCGTTCCCGCGAGAAGACTTCACGCACGACAATCCGAAAAGCGCGAGGTGGCGCGGAAAGACCGAC
>DASXWF010000109.1:0-6040 GCA_036503835.1 Polyangiaceae bacterium
TTGAGGCCCGACTTTCTCGGTGACCTCGTTGCTAGGGAGACGGCCTCCCTACCCGAGGCCTTGGATGCCGCGAAATGCGGCAGCTGAGAACCTGAAGAAGCTTTCAGCTCGCGAGCCACCCCATCTCATCTTGGGCGCCGCACAGCACGACCTTCCAACTCGTCACCCCACGGGTGCGCCGGACACCACGACCTTCCGCACTCCAGCGCCCCCACGCGATTCGCGCTCCCGCTCCCGCGAAGCGGGAGCAAGGAGGGCGCCCGTCGCGCGGAGGCCGAGGCCGAGCACGACGGGATGTACTTCGTGCCCCCGCGCGGGGGCAGCCCTTCCAACGCCAACATCGAGTAGGGGACGTTTAGATCTGCTCGACGCTCTTCAAGAGCTCCCGCACGAAATGCGTGCGCGGGCGGATCAGTCGGCTGGCCCCGCCCGCGGGGCGGACCTTGATCCTCGGAAATTCGCCGCTGTTGACGAGGCTGCTGAGGAGATCGTCCTTGAAGATCGCCGTGTAGCTCGAGCCGTCGGTCTCGGTGACTTCGACGTCGTACCGTGTTTCTCGCTCCGCGCGGCTTCCGTGCTGCTCGACCTGCGCAAAAGCAGGAGCGGCGGTGAATACGGCCGAAAGAATCAACGTCACGAGGGGTACTCGAGTCCTTACCATGGCTGCCTCCGACCGTTCGAACCGCGGCAGCGGAGGTTCTTGGGTGCGTGGTATCTTGACGAAGTGCGCGCGGCCGCGGTGATTCTCGCCTTCGTCGCGTTCGGCTGCGACAAGAAAGAGCTCTGCATCGGCTCTCCGCCGCCGCGTTGCGAAGGGAATGTCCGCGCCTACTGCCCGGGCGGCTGGGGCACCATCGACATCACACGGAACCGTGAGAATTGCGGTTCGAAGTTCTGCGGCACGTTCGAAGACCCCGTCTCCGAGGGCGCAGAATGCCTGTCGTCGCTCGGTCCCTGCACCGAGAGTCCGGAGTCCCCACGCTGCGTCGCCGATGAACGGGGAGGAAGCGTCGGCCGCCGGGTGCGCTGCCAGAACGGCCAGCTGCTCGGGGTCGGCGAGCTCTGCGATCTCCCGAACGAGCCGGACGCCGGTCCCTCGCCGTCGCCCGACGCTGGTCAGCCGGCGCCGGCATCGTCGGGCTGAGCTTCGCTCAGCGCCCCTCGAGCCGCGCGATGGTCTCGGTCAGGCGCGTGTCGTTCCGCATGCACGGATAGCAGTGCACGAGGTCGTCCGGCGCACACGCCTTCTTGCTTTCGAGCTCCTTGAGGTAGGTGAGCACGTACTTGCCGCCGGCCTTGCCGGCGAATTCGAGGAGGGCGTGCTTGTCTTCGCAGCTCGCGGCGTTGCGCAGGCGGACCGCGGCGTAGACCGGGAGCGGCGCCACGCGCTCGAAGTCCTTGCTCGCGAGCCAGGTCTGGACGCGCTGTCGCACGCCGTCGCGGAGCTCGGGCTTGAGCGACAGCTCGTAGAGCAGCGCCGCACCCGACTCGCCCATCGGGCCGGTCAAGAGCCCGTGCGCTTGCGAGGCGGCCTGGCGATCGGTCGACGCGGCCGCGCGGAGCAGAATGCGACCGAGCCGGTCGTTGTCCTTGAGCTCCGGATGGCGGGTGATCAGGCGCTCGAGCGGTGAGACCGCGTCGGCGTCCCGTCGCTGCGCGAGCATCGACTCGGAGAGATCGAGCAGCACGGTCGTCTCGTCCGTGGGACCGCTCGGAGCAGCCGGCAGCTTCGGCCGCGCGAGCGCTGCGCTCTCGGCCGGCGCTGCGGCTGCGCTCGAAGCTTCGCCGCTCGACGAGGACTCCGCGGCCGTCTCGCTTTCGGCGGTGCCCTCGGCGGCTTTCGAGCCCGACGGCCGTGCGATGCCGGCAATCGCGATCACCACTCCGATCAAGAATACGCTTCCGAGCCCGCCGGCCGTCGCAATCACGGCCGGCGAGGTGCCCGCGAGTTTCTCTTTCAGGCCTTCGGGGAGCGCTCGCTTCGCGCCTTCGGCGAGGTCTTGGAAACGGGAGCGCGCCGTCGTGAGAAAACCCGAGCTCGCAGCCTGAGCCGACACCGGGGCGCTGCGCGCCTGCAACACCTCGGAGGGCGAGCGGATGGTCGTCGCGCGCGGGGCGGGCGGGATGGTCGAGGCCGATCGGGTACCAGGATCGCTGCCGTCGCGCGCCACTCGCGGCACGTCGAGGCGCGGGATCACCGGGAGCTCGTCGGGACGCGGCCGGTGCGGCGGAGGATCCTCGGGCCGGTGCTCGGACGCCGCGGCGGGAGCCTCGTGCGTGCGGCGGCGCGGCGGCGGCGGCGGCACGCTGCTGCTCCGGAAGTCGCCGCCCGTGGCGGTCGCGGCGGGCTCCGCAGCCGCCGGCTCGAGGCGAGGCGGCGGCGGAGTGGGATCGGGAAGTGGTGCGAACGGTGGCGGCGGTGAGCTGGCTCTCGTCGAGGCCATAACCGGTGCAGTCTACATGGCTTGTCGGTTGTCTTGGGATTCGCCGGCTCGCGATCCAGTCGCGAGGGGCGGAGAAATTCCGGCTCGCATGAACGATTGCGCTGTGAGCGACGCGCAGCCGCTCAAAACCGACGCCGCGCGCTTCTTGCCGCTCTGCGTCAGTGACGCGTCACGCGCAAGAAGATCACGTTGAGCGCCTCTTCGGACCAGAGCTCGACGTTCTTGATCTCGGACTCGGGGATCTCGTGCGTGAGATCGACGAGGTCCTTTCGCGATCGATAGATGAGCTTCCAATCCATGATCGCTTCCATGTAGCCGATGTCGCGCACGCCCGGCAGGAAGTTCGCGATCAGGAGACTTCCGCCGGGCCGCAGCATGCGGTGCATCGCGCTGACGAGACGGCGGCCGGTGCGCGGCGCGACGTAGTCGAAGAGTCCCGTCGAATACACGAGGTCGAACCGGCCGCTCTCGCCGTTCGCGAGCAGCGAGCGGAACGACGCCGTGGTCGTCTCGACGCCGGAGCTCCCGTAGCGAGCTTGCACCTCGGCGAGGCTCAGCTCGTCCGAGTCGAGCGCGAGCAGGCGGCCCAGGCGCTGGCGCCGAATCGCGACCGAAAGGCCTGCTTCCGGCAGGTGGCCGGCCGCGATCGAAAGCACGTGCGGGCGCGGGCGTTCTTCGGCCATGCGATCGATGCACGCGGCGACGATGGCGCGCCGCGAGCGAACGCCCTGGCAGGCCGGCCCTCGCGTCATGTACTCGAAAACCGCGCGGCCCACCGGCGTCGCCGCCGGCGTCGGGCGGCCGTCCTCGGGTCCGTAGATGTAGTCCATCAACGGCGCGTCACCCGCGTAGCCGCGCGGTTTTTCGAACGCCCGCCGCGTGAACGGATCCTCCTGCAGGAGCGCGAAGAGCGGATGGCGCCGGCATTGCCCGACGATGCGTTTCCACTCGGGCCCGCTCCTCGTGAGCTTGAGGTGTTGCAGCGAGGTGACGAGCTCGTCGAGCGCCTGCGACATGCGCCCGGCTTCTCCGGCGCTGCTCGTCGCTTGTCGCTCGGTGCGATCGAGTAGATTCGAAAGGTGTTGGGGTTCGGCGCGCTCTCGCGGGAGGGGCCGGGATTCGTCACGGAAGGAAAGTTCGGTCACTCGGTGTCCTGACGGTGTGCGCTCTCGCACCTTCCATACGGACCTTCTCACGCTTTGGTCGGTACGAAGGTGGTGCGGCGCTTCAATTCACCGTTGAGCACGGCGCACGAATCACCCGGCGCGGCTCGTGGAGCCGTTCAAGCGACGGGAGCACGCTCGACCGGTTGCGCCTGTCGTGGCGCGACCTCGGCTTCCGTGCGGCGGATGCGGAGCGAGTCGGTCGGCACCGTCCAGTCGATCGGTTCCTCGCGCGGCTCCGCGTTGCGATCGTGCCTGAAGGCCGAGAGCGCGCGGTACACCTGACGGCGCGCGCGGCTGATGCCGCCGAGCGGCCGGTGCTCGGGCAAGCAACGCCAGGGATTGAAGGACAGGTTGTCGCCGAAGATCTGTTGCGCCGGTGTGTCGAAATCCTGCTGCGGGATCACGAGCGTCGCCACCTTGCGGAACGGCGCGTCGCGCTCGCTCCAGGCAACGCCCGGATCCTCGATCGGCATCCGGCTCGGGTCGCCCTGGAGCTGGACGAGGAAGTCGAACGCCGCGGATTCCCGCGAAAGGCGCGCTTTCAGCGCCTCGCGCAGGTAGTTCGGGGAGGGCTTGTCGGGGACCGCGGAGGGGCGTCCCTCGGCCGGGCGGAGCGAGTACTTCACGGCGCGCGTGCCGAGCAGGTACGGCGCGACGCTGAAGTATCGGATCTCGAGCGGGCTCGCGTGCTTCTTCAGCGAGCGGAAGAGGTTGTACGCAACCCGCCAGTGACCGAGCAGAAACCAGGGGACCTTGCCGCCGACGACCGCCTGGATCAACCCGTCGAACTCGGCCACGTCGCGGGTCACGAACGCGTCGTGGCTGATCAGGATGAAGTCGTGCGTCGGTGAGTCCTCTTCCCCGTCGAGCAGCTTCTTGCCGGTCACGCCCATCAGCTTGATCGCGGCGCCGCGGATGTCGGGCTTCGAGTCGTCGGACGCGGTGCCGTCCTGGTTCGAGAAGCGCACCCAGGCCTGGTAGCGTTTCTGGGCTCCACCGAAGAGGCCCACCGCGAGCGACTCGTCGAGCCCGTCTTCGAGCACGAACTCGGCCTTCACGCAGCCGTGCATCTTCGGATGCGCGTCGCGCAACGTGCGCCCGGCGACGTAGTCGCGCTTCATCTTCTCGCGCAGGGCGTGGATCAGATTGTCGATGTGGAGTTGCTCGTCGGGAGGGACGTGCTCGAGCTCCACGGTCGGCGCGGGGCGAATGCCCTGATGCAGCAGCTTGAGGGCGGGCAGCGACGGCATGAAGAAGTACGCCGCGCCGATCACGCGCACGAAGTTCTGGAGCTCCGTGCAGCGCGAAGAAAGACCCGTCTTCACGTCGCTCTGCAGCGCGAAGCTGGGGCTGTCGGTGCCGAGCTCCGCCGCCGGCAGCCGGAAGCCGAGCAGCGGATCGGCGTCGCTGTTCAGTCCCGCGAACTTGGGGTTATTGCACCACTGCTGCTGGATGAACTCGAACTGGCGCTCGATGCTCGCGTTGAAGCAAAGAAATTGAAGACCGCGCTTCGGCGCGCCGGCGGCGCCGTTCGTCGTCTTCGCGCTCTGGATCAGCTGCGCGGCGGACATCGAGGGCCCGAGCGGCGGGCCGTACGGCCGCCCGCGCCTGACGATGCGGTGCAGGTTCGCGAGCCGCAGCGACTCTTCCGGTGACTCACCGAGCTGCCAGTCGCGCGGGTTGCTGCGGCGGATGTGAGCCCCGAACGGGCAGCGCGCGCCGTAGCGGTCGTTGTCCTCGCTGTTCGCGAGGTAGCTGAAGTCGTCCTCGTCGATGAAGCGCGCGTCGTCGGGGTCGCGCTCGGGGTGGCGAACGAGCGGCGCGCCGCTCGGCCAGCGTCCGACCATCTTGCTCGCCGTTTCGATCGCCGCCTCGTCGCTCTTGCCCTCCGCGCAGTAGCGCCAGAACGCGGGTACGTCTTGCTCGAGCTGGCGGAACACCAGGTAGCTGCCGTCGTAACCGAACGCGAAGCCGCACGAGCTTTCCGGGCTGTGCGTGACGTTGCCGTAGCCGTCCTTGTGACCGAGCAGGACCTCGCCGGCCGGGATGGTGTTGCCGCCCGGCTCCGCCCCGCCGCAGCCCTCGACCACGGGCTGGGCGATGCCGTCGCGGAACCCGAAATGCTCCTTGCGTCCGTCGAGGGTCGTCCCTTCCAGGCTCTGGACGAGCTCGAGGCCGCATGCAGCGGCTTCCGCCGTGTAGCGCTCCGCGAAGGCGCCGACGCTCGTCTTGGTCTTTGCGTACACGAGCAGGAGCACGTGCACCGGTGCCGCGGCCGAGCCCCACGCCCACCGGTCCGGCGCGCTCTCGCCGACGTCGCCGTTCACGCGCGCGCGGTACTCGTCGTGCGCGCCCTGCACGAACGGCGTGGCGAAGCGCGCGCACAGGGCCGGGTCGAGCCCGAGCGCGAGCAGGCCCTGGTGGCTGAAG
>DASXWF010000110.1:0-10199 GCA_036503835.1 Polyangiaceae bacterium
TCGCGAGCGGCGCGTCGACCGAGGAATTTCGCCCGCTTCCCGAACGTTAGGGCACCGGCGCGGGCTTCGGCGCCGCGTGCGGCCTCGGTGATCCTGGGTTCGCGGATTGGAAGTGCGACGCGGGACTTCACTGCGAGAAGCTCGAGGACGAGGACGTCGGCGTCTGCCTCGGCGACGACACGCTCGGCGCGCCGTGCCAGTACGGAGTGATCGCCGGCGCGGCGGCGCCCCACCGCGATCGCGTCGGCGGTATGAAGAGCCGGGCGTGCGGCTCGACGGAGCGCTGCGACGTGAACCGCTCCGGCTTCCCGCTCGGCTCGTGCAGCGGCGGCTGCGGCGCCGGCTCGACCTCCAAGGCCTGCGCGGAATTTCTCGACGCGGACGCGTTCCAGAACTGCCTGCGCGCGCGCCGGACCTTCGCGCAATGCGCCGAAAAGCACGTGTTCGGCGCCGGCATGCGCGCCTGCGACACCGAGAATCCTTGCCGGCAAGACTACGTCTGCGTGCGCTCGCGCGAGCCGGGCGCCGGCGCCTGCGTGCCGCCCTACTTCGTCTACCAGCTCCGGCTCGACGGGTACCCCATCCCGCGCTGAGGCGGGACGCTCGACCCTCGGAGCCTCGGGCTCAGTAGAGGCCGCCCATGACCGGCTCCCAGATGTGCGCCTCGTTGAAGATGCGCACCAGCTCGCCGTCGATGTGGCCGTCCTTCACTTCCAGCGCGAGGATGTGCAGCGCCTTTTCGACGGGCACCGCGCGCTTGTACGGCCGGTCGCTCGCGGTGAGGGCGTCGAAGATGTCGCTGATGGTCATGAGCTTCGACTGCAACGGGATCTCCTCGGCGCGCAGGCGGTTCGGGTAGCCGGTGCCGTTCAGGCGCTCGTGGTGCGAGCCGGCGATGGTCGCGACGCGCGAGAAGGTCTTGCCCCACGGGATCTGCGAGAGGAATCGATACGTGTGCGAGACGTGGCTCCGGATCTCGTTGAACTCGTCGTTCGTGAGGGAGCCGCGCATCACGCTCAACGATTGCACCTCGCGCGCGCTGAGCAGCGTATCGAGCTGGCCGTCGAGCCTGGCGTAAGCCTGGCGTCCGAGCTCCTCGATGCGCTTGAAATCGCCGGCCGCGAGCACGGTGGGCTCGTTGGCGCCTTCGACGACGGTCCACGCGTCCTCGACCTCCTTGCGGCGGTCGGCCAGCTCGCGATCGAGGCTCGCGAGCTCGTCCGCGCCGGCGCCGCGCGTCGCGGCGGTGAGCTTGCGGCCCAGGACCTCGGCTTCGATGCTGCGAATCACGAACTCGAAGCGCTGGCGGATGAGCCCGAGCTCCTGCGGATAGAGTTTCTTGGCCTTGACGAGGACGTGCTCGCGGACGCCGATTTTCCCGAAGTCGTGGAGGAGCGAGGCGTACTCGATTTCGCGTATGTCCTCGCGCGTGAAGACGACGGCGCGATACGGTCCCGTATCGACACGCTCGACCGCCACCGCCAGGCCCACCGTCAGGTCGGCCACGCGCCGTGAATGACCGCTCGTCGTCGGGTCGCGCGCCTCGATCGCGTCCACCGAAGCCCGCACGAATCCCTCGAAAATCTTGCGGATTTCGTCGTAGAGAATCGCGTTTTCGAGCGCGATGCCGGCCTGCGCGGCCAGCGTCCTCACGAGCTCCTCGCTGCGTTCGTCGAAGGGAACGACCCCGACTTCGAAGTCCTCGCGCGCGAGCAGCTTCTGCTTGGGCTCCTTCTTCTTGTTGATGAGCTGGAGGACGCCGATGACCTCGCCCTTGCTCGAGGTGAGCGGCGTCACGAGCATGCTGCGGGTCCGATAGCCGATCTTCTCGTCGAAGGAGCGATCGAAACCGAACGGCGAGCCCGAAGGCATCTCGTAGACGTCGTCGATGCGCAGCGTCTTCTGCTCGAGCGCGACGTAGCCCGCCATGCTGCGCGCGCTGATCGGCATCGTGAATTCGCTCGAATCGAACGAGAGCGAATCGTTCTGGCTGAGCTTGAAACGCAGGGTACGGCGCGCGATCGCCGGGTCGTCGCCCTCGACGACGTACATGCTGCCGGCGTCGGCGCCCGTGACGAAGCGCGCCTTCTCGAGGATCAGCCCGAGCAGGCGATCGATTTCGCGCTCGGTGGTGAGGGCGCGCGCGATCTCGATGAGCTCGCCGAGCTCGTAGCGATAGCGGTTGAGCCACTTGCCGCGGCTCTCGCTGCGCGCCTTCAGCTCGAGCAGCTCGAAGGCCTGGTGCAGCGCGACCAGGATCTCCTCGAGCGCCGGCTCGGGGGCGACCAGCGCGCCGAGCCCGAGGTTCAGCGCCTTGTCGAGATCCGGATCGCGCGGGCGCCCGAGCAGGATCAGCCGCGCCTCGAAGCCGGCGAGCTTTTCCTTGAAGGGCGCGAGCAGCTCGCGCTCTATGTCCCAGACCCTGGCGGGAACGATCAGGACCGAGAAGGTCTGGCGGCGGACGAGCAGGATCAACGGGTGGGCCCGCACCACCACGTCGCCGGCCTGAGCAGGACGCGTCGAAAGCTCCGCCGCGACGCGGTCGAGGACCGCGAGGCCCGCGCGCGCCACCGGGCTCAGCTGCCGCAGGCGTTCGCTCGAGGGTTCCCCGCTCGCCGTCATTCAGTCCTCGTCGGGCGGCTGAGCGCGCCTTTCGGCTTTCTCGGCGCGGCGTGCCTCGCGCTCCGCCTGGAGGACGCGGTCTCGCTCCTCGTACGCGACGACGATCTTCTGAACGAGCGGGTGACGGACCACGTCCGCGTCCGTGAAGGAGCGGAACGCGATGCCCTGGATGTTCTGGAACAGGTCGCGCGCCTCACGCAGGCCGCTGCGCGCTCCCTGCGGCAGATCGGTCTGCGTGATGTCGCCGGTGACGACCGCCTTCGAGCCGTAGCCGAGGCGCGTGAGGAACATGCGCATCTGCTCGCTGGTCGCGTTCTGCGCCTCGTCGAGGATCACGAAGGAGTCGTTCAGCGTGCGGCCGCGCATGAAGGCGAGCGGCGCCACCTCGATCTGCCCGCGCTCGCGGAGCTGCTCGACGCGCTCGAACTCGAGCATGTCGTGGAGCGCGTCGTAGAGCGGGCGCAGGTACGGATTCACCTTCTCCGCCAGATCGCCCGGGAGAAAGCCCAGCTTCTCGCCGGCCTCGACCGCGGGGCGCGCCAGGATCACGCGCTTGACGCGCTTCTGCACGAGCGAGGACGCGGCCATCGCCATGGCGAGGTAGGTCTTGCCGGTGCCCGCCGGGCCGATTCCGAAGGTGAGATCGTGCGTGCGAATCGCCTCGACGTAGCTGCGCTGCGCCGGCGTCTTCGGCACCACCGCGCGGCGGCGGGGCGTGATGAGGATCGCCTCGTCGAGCAGATCGCTGAGCGACGCGTCGGGATTGTCGCGCAGGCCGCGCAGCGAACGCGCCACGTCGTTGGTGGTGATCTCGTGACCGCGCCCGACCATCTCGGCGGCTCCCGCGAGGAAGCGGTGGGCCAGGCGAACGTCGGGCTCTTCCCCCGTGACGAAGATGACGTTGCCGCGCAGGCTCACGTCGGCGCCGCTTTTTTGCGAGAGCTCGGCGAGCAGGCTCGACTGCGGCCCGGAAAGCGCCATCAATACCGCCGTGCTCTCGACTTCGAGGCTGGCGGAGAACGCAGCGTCTTCGGCGGCTCTAGCGATGGGTGCGCGACCTCACGAGCCCCTAGGCCCGTACTTCCAACGATAGACCCGACGGCGCCCGATCGCTACTCGAAGCGCACCGACTCTCACGATCTCAGCGAAATCGGAACATTTCGCCGCGCCGGCGACCCGGCCGAACCCGGGTGTTCTGAGTGGTGGCGGCTGGAACGGTTGTTTCATTGCCGCCAGACGCGGGCGACTGGAGGCGTTCTAATTTGCCGCCAAGGCGCCAGGGAGACGCCAGGGCCCGCCAGGAGGGAGTTCTGGGTGGGGTGCTCGAGGTGCGCGCTCGAAACGGAAACCTCCCTCGCGGCACTCATCTCGTGACGAGGAGCGCTTCACCGGTGGGCTCAGGTTCCGCCCTAAAAACAAAAAATCTCCGCTGGCGGGCCCTGGCGTCTTTCGGGCGCCTTGGCGGCTAAGAAACCCTGTCAGCCCGCCAACCACTTCAGCCGATCAAGCGCTACGCGGGAGTTCAAAGGGATGCCCGCGCTCGCCGTCAGAGTGACGGCTGCGTGACTACGGCTGCTCGCGGCGCGTGCTCGCCCTCGGCGAACTCCTCGATCATCTTGCGATTGAACGCGGGAATGTCGTCCGGCTTCCGGCTCGTCACGAGGCCGGCGTCGACCACGACTTCTTCGTCGACCACTATCGCGCCCGCGTTCCTGAGGTCGCTGCGGATCGAGGGCCACGAGGTGAGCCGGCGGTCCTTCGCGACACCCACGTCGATCAGCAACCACGGCGCGTGACAGATGGCCGCAACGGGCTTGCCCGCGTCGAAGAAGCTCCGGATGAAGTTCAGCGCGTCCTGATCGACGCGCAGCTTGTCGGGATTCATGACGCCGCCCGGCAAGAGCAGCGCGTCGAACTGCTCGGGCTTCGCTTCGTGAATCGGGACGTCGATCAGGAAGGTGTCGCCCCACTCCGAATGCTTCCACCCGCGCACTTCGTCCTTCTCGGGAGACACCAGGTACGTCTCGGCACCCTCGGCTTCGAGGGCCTGGCGCGGCTCGGTCATTTCGATCTGCTCGAACCCGTCGGCGACAACGATCGCCACCGTCTTTCCACGCAATCTCTCGGCCATGGGCGGAAACTCCTGACGGGAAACGTTGCAAGCGGCGTGCCGGTCCGCCCGATCAACGAATTTTCGCGCCGCAGGCCCGGGCAAGGTGCAGGCGCGCCCCGTCGTGGCGCGCTTCCGCACTGGTCCGCCGCGATTCAGGCTACCTGGCGGCTCGCTGTATGGAGCGCTTCGCGGACGCCGGCTTCGGCGCGATGCACCGGTGCGAGCGCTTCCGCGCGCTTGGGTTCGTGCTGCGACAGCTGGGAGAGGAAGCGCACCAGCTCGACTCGACCGCTGACCGGGAGCTTTCGGCGCGCGGTGGCGAGCTGGTTGACCACCGTTCGCCAGCGCGCCTTGCGCTCGCGCGCGATCTCCTGCTGGGAAAGGCCCTGAATCAGGCCCGAGATCACCTCCGCCTCGGCCCGCGTCAGCGAGCGCAACCGGCTCGTGTCGAGGCGCTCGAAGCCGACGACGACCTCGTCCGGCGCCGAGCCCGGGCTCACCCGCACGTCTCGGCCGTTCGCCGCCGCCTGGGCGAGCAGAACGAACGCGAGCGGTAGCTCGGCCGAACGGCACGTGAAGCCGAGCTTGCGCCGGCACTGTGCCAGAGTGTTCGCCACCGCCGCGTCGGAGATGCCGAAGTCAATCGCAATGGCTTTCTGGCGCTCGCCACGCAGCGCCCGTTCCAGAATGTTCGACGAGCGATCGTTCAACCGAAAGCGCCGCGCTTCTTCCGGGGCGCGCAGCGCCAGCACCCCGTAGCAGCCGGAGCGGTCACACGAGCTCCCCACGTACCGGAGCTCCCCGTTCAGCAGCTTTTGCCAATACACCGGAGCCGACTCGTTCCTGCCTGATCCCTCGAACACTGGACTCCCCCCACGCGGAATGCGTGCCCACTCGACTGCGGGTCACTCCATTCGACGTGAGTATTTCTTAAACGAACTTCCGAGATTTTTTTCCCCGGACTCCGCGACACGTTGCGCGCATTTCACCTGACTCGAAGTCAGGAATCTCGCAGATGCGGGTGTCCACCTCAGCGCGACAAAGCTCCAGCCCGAGCGACTTCGAAACTTCGCGCTACGCCGGTGCGCTCTCCGCACCGAGCGCAGGACCGCGCGAGCGCTTCCGCGACAGCCAGTCGTGGAATTCTTCGATGTACACGTAGAAGACGGGCGTCACGCAGAGCGTGAGCATCTGCGAGAACAGCAGGCCGCCGACGACGGCGAGCCCGAGCGGCTGGCGTGACTCCGCTCCCGCGCCGATGCCGAGCGCGATCGGCAGCGTTCCGAGCAACGCGGCCATCGTCGTCATCATGATCGGACGAAAGCGCACCAGGCAGGCCTCGCGCACCGCGGCCTCCGCGCTCACGCTCGGATCCTTCCGCGCTTCGATCGCGAAGTCGATCATCATGATGCCGTTCTTCTTCACGAGGCCCACGAGCAAGATCACCCCGACGAAGGCGTACACGTTGAGGTCGCTGCCGAAGACCAGCAGCGTGACCAGCGCGCCGAAACCCGCGAACGGAAGCGCGGAGAGAATCGTGATCGGGTGGAGCAGACTCTCGTAGAGGATGCCGAGCACGAGGTAGATCACGAACACGGCGACGAACAGCAGCAGGCCGAGGCCCTGCAGCGAATCCTGGAACGCCTGGGCCGAGCCCTGGAAGCTCGCGGTCACGTTCGAGGGCAAGAGGCGGAGCGCCGTCGCCTCCGTCACGGACACGGCCTCGCTCAGCGCGTGCCCGGGACGCACGTTGAACGAGACCGTCGCGGAGGGCAGCTGTCCGGTGTGGCTGACCGAAAGCGGACCCACCCCCTCCTTCACGTCGGCCACCGACGACAGCGGGACGAGCGCGCCGCCGTCCGAGCGCACGTGCAGGAGCCGGAGCGCCGCCGGATCGCGCTGCGTGCGCGGATCGAGCTCGAGGATCACGTCGTAGTTGTTGTTGCTGGTGTAGATGGTCGACACCTGGCGCGAGCCGTAGGCGCTGTAGAGCGCGTCTTCGACGCGTTCCACCGAAACGCCGAGCTGCGCCGCGCGGTCGCGATTGACGGCCAGCTGGATCTCCGGGTTCTTGAGCTGGACGTCGGTGGTCACGTCGCTCAAGACGGGCGACTTCGAGAGCTCCTGCGCGAGCCGCGGCGCCTCCCGAAAGAGCAGGTCGGTGTCCGTCGACTGCAGGGTGAGCTGGTACTCGCTCTTGGTGACGCGCCCGCCCAGGCGGATCGGCGGCGGCACCGTCACGAACGCGCGCATGCCGGGCACCGCTCCCAGGCGCCGGCCGAGATCCGTCGCCACCTCGGCCGCGCTGCGCTCGCGTTCGCCGCGAGGCTTGAGCCGGATGAAGGAGCGGCCCTGGTTGGTTCCGCCGCGCCCGCCGCGCGCGCCGACGTTCGCCATCAGGCCGGCGACGTCCGGATGCGTGCGGATGATCTCGGTGACCTGCTTCTGCGCCTCGACGAGCGAGTCGTACGAGATGCCCTCGATGCCCTCGGTCGTCACGTTGAGCTGCTCGGTGTCCTCCGTCGGCAAGAATCCCTTCGGGATCAGCACGAACAGGGCCACGGTCGCCGCGAGCACCGCCGCTGAAAACACCATCGTCAGGCGCTTGTAGCGGAGCACCCACCCGAGCACGCGATCGTAGAGCTTCAACGAGGCGTCGAACGCCCGCTCCGTCGTCCGATAAAACCGCCCCGGCGACCCGACCGCGTGCGCCTTCAGGAGCCGCGCGCCCATCATCGGCGTCAGGGTCAGGGAGACGAAGCCCGAGATCAGAATCGCGATCGCGATCGTGACGGCGAACTCCTTGAACAGGCTGCCGAGGATTCCGCCCATGAACAGGAACGGAATGAACACGGCCACCAGCGAGATCGTCATCGAGAGGATGGTGAAGCCGATTTCCTGGCTCGCATCCAGAGCCGCCTGCATCGGCTTCTTGCCGAGCTCGATGTGGCGAACGACGTTCTCGAGCACGACGATCGCGTCGTCCACCACGAAGCCGACGCTCAGGGTCAGCGCCATCAGGGACAGGTTGTTCAGCGAGAAGCCCAACAGATGCATGAGCGCGAAGGTCGCGAGGATCGCGAGCGGCATGGACAGGCTCGGGATCAGCGTCGCCATCAGCCGGCGCAGGAACAGGAAGATCACCAGCACGACGAGCGCCAGCGTGAAGCCCAGCGTGAGCTCCACGTCGTGGACGGACTCCTTCACCGTCTGCGAGCGATCGAAGAGCACATCGAGCTCCACCGCTCCCGGGATCTCCTCGCGAAATTGCGGCAGGAGCCGGTGGATTTCCCGGGTCACGGCCACCGTGTTCGCGCCGGGCTGCTTCTGCACCGCCAGGATGATGGCCCGCTGGGTTCCGCCGGGCGTCGCGTACCAGGCCGCCGTCTTGTCGTTCTCCACTCCGTCGAGCGCGCGACCGACGTCGCTCAGGCGGACCGGCGCGCCGTTGCGATACGCCACGACGAGCTCCGAGTAGGCCTCGGCGTTCTCGAGCTGTCCGTCGGTCTCGATCGCGAACGCCTTGTCGGGGCCGTAGAGCGTCCCCGTGGGCAGGTTGACGTTCGCGCCCTGGACGGCGCGCGCCACGTCGTCGAGCCCGATCCCGACCGCGGCGAGCTTTTGCGGATCGGCCTGCACGCGCACCGCGTACTTCTGCGCGCCGTGCACCTGCACCTGGGCCACACCGCGCACCTGCGAGATGGTCTGCGCGAGGCGCGTCTCCGCGAACTCGTCCACGGTGTAGAGCGGCAGGGTCTTCGACGAGAGCGAGAGCAGCATGATGGCCTGATCGGCCGGGTTGACCTTGCGGTAGCTCGGCGGCGACGGCATGTTGCTCGGCAGGCGCGAGCCCGCGCGCGAGATCGCTGCCTGAACGTCCTGCGCCGCCGAGTCGAGGTTGCGATCGAGGTCGAACTGCAGGGTCACGCTCGTCGAGCCGAGCGAGCTCGCCGAGCTCATCGACGAGAGCCCGTCGATCGTCGAGAATTCACGCTCGAGCGGCGTCGCGACCGAGGACGCCATCGTCTCCGAGCTCGCGCCGGGTAGACCCGCCGACACCTCGATGGTCGGGAAATCGACGTCGGGCAGGGCGGCGACCGGCAGCCTGAAGTACGCCATCGCCCCGAAGGCGAGGATCGCCACCATCACGAGGCTCGTCGCGATCGGCCGCAGGATGAAGAGGCGCGAGACGTTCATCAGAGCGCCGCCTCGCTCCCTCCGCCGGTGTTCTGCGCGCTCGCGCCCGGCTTGGTCCCGCCCCCGGCAGGCTTCACCGACACGCCGAGGCCGTCGCGCAGCCGCACCTGCCCGTCGGTCACCACCTTCTCCCCCGCGCGTAGTCCACTCTTGATCAACGCGAGCGAGGAAGTCGTGCGCTCCACCTCCACGCGCCTGAGCTTCGCCTTCCCCTGCTCGACGACGAACGCGTACGCGCCGTCCTGCCCCTTCTGCACCGCGCTGCCCGGCACGACGGTCGCCTTCCTGTCGATGTCGAGCACCAGCGCCACCTCCACCGCCGAACCCGGCCAGAGCTCGAGCGCGCTGTTGGCGTACGTCGCCTTCAAGGTCAGCGTGCCGGTCGCGGAATCCACGGTGTTCTCGAGAAAAGTGAGCGGCGCCGAGACGGTCTTGGCTCCGTCGCCGCGCGTCGTGATCCGCACCGTGAGCGGGCCCGTCTTCGCGCGCTCGCGGATGCGATTCACGTACTCTTCCGGCACGGCGAAGCGCACCTGCACCGGCGAGAGATTGCGGATCACCACCAGCGGCGACGGCTCGCCCGCGCGCACGACGTTGCCGGCGTGCACGAGCAGGCTCCCGGTGCGACCGCTGAGCGGCGACGTGATGCGCGAAAACTGCACGTTGAGCCCCGCGCTGCGCAGCGCCGCCTGGCCGAGCTTCACGTTCGCCGCGGTCGACTGCTCGTTGGCGCGCGCCTGGTCGAGCTCCTGCTCGCTCACGAGACCTTCCGCCGCGAGCTTCTGCTTGCGCACGGCGTCCACCTTCGCCTGATCCGCGAGCGCCTGGTTCCGCTCGAGCTCGGCCTTCGCGACCGCCATCGACGCGGCGTACGGCCGCGTGTCCACCGTGAACAGCAGGTCGCCCGCGCGCACGAAGTCCCCCTCCTTGAAGTGGACCTCCGTGACGAGCCCCGACACCTGGGGCACGATGTCCACGCTACTGCTCGCCTCGACAGTGCCGAACGCAGGAACCTCGAAGGGCACGTCCCGCTCGGCGACCTCCGCCACGGTCACCGGCACGGCCTTGGGCTCCGCCTTGCGCTCTGCCCCGCCCTCGGCGCAGCCCACCGCCAGGAGGCAGCACAGCCACAGGCGCGAAATGTTGGACCGGACGAGCGTGCTCCTCACCCTCCAAAGCATAAAACCGCGAGCTTTCACCACTCTTGCCGCATTGTGTAGGTATGTGTCGGCGCCCGTGCAAGCGGGGAAATTAGGTACGCTTCCGG
>DASXWF010000111.1:0-10192 GCA_036503835.1 Polyangiaceae bacterium
GCGCGCGCGATCGGCCGCATCACACGCGGCTCGGGCGCGCTGCTCGAAGCTCGAGACGGACGAATGCATCCGCTCGGGCCGGGCTTCGATCACTTCGCCCGCTGAACGTGCGCCCGGCGCTGCCGTTCGAGCGCGCGCTACTTGCAGGAAGCGGGCATGCCGGCCCCGCGCAGGGCACCGCTCACGGCGGACAGCACGGCCGCGTTGCTCTGCCCGGCGCCGACCGCGATGGAGCAGGCCTGAGCGGCGGCCAGCAGGTACTCCTTGTTCGGCGAAGGCGCGAGCGCGGCGTTCGAAGCGAGCGCCGCGCAGCACTTGGCGAGTGATTGGCCCGTGCCGGTGCCCCTCTTGCCGGCATCGGCGTCGTCACCCGCGTCCACGGGAACGGAAGCGTCTTCCGGGACGAGCGCCAGCGGCTCCGGGGGCGGAGCGGGGGGCGTCGGCGCTGCCGACGGCAGAGGCGGCGGTGGCTCGTCCTTTTTGCAACCGGTGTAGGCGCCGACCAGCGCAGAAAGCAGAACGCCGAGGCCAACGGGGGTGAGTAGCGAAAAGCGTTGCGACATATCTGTCCTCCGCGGGCGGCGCCCGCCGATCAGTACTCTAGTACGCACGGGAAACGGAGATCTAGCTAGCGCCTCTACCCCGTCCGGCCGCGCGTTCAGCCTGCGAGGTTCCGTGCCTGAAGCGCATGGGCGTTTTGTCCCCATTTATTTGCCGCCAAGGCCGCCAAGAATTCGGGGTTGGGAAGAAACGCACCCGACCTCGGCTTCGCGTATCCCGTCGGCTTACGGCAAATCAAACAAACTTGGCGAGCTTGGCGCTTCTGGCGCTCTTGGCGGCTAAGAGAAATCTCTCAGCCGCCCGGTCGTGCCAGGTCTTCAGCTGCAACCCATGGAGTTGCCGCAATTCAGGCACTTGTAGCAGGCGCCGTTGCGGACGGTGATGTGGCCGCACGAGTCGCAGACCGGGGCGTCGCCCATCATCTCTTCGAGCTGTGCGTCGAGCGCGCCGTGGGCTTCGTGGCCGGGCTCCTCCGCGGCCGCCAGCGCGGGGGGCGGGGGCATGAGCGATGCCGGGGGAACCGGGGTCTCGGCCACGAGCCGAGGCACCGTCGGATCTTCGATGGCCGTCGCCGCCTCGGCCGGCTTCACCTGCGCGAAGTCGTAGCGCTTCAGGTACTCCACCCCGAGCACTCGGAAGATGTAGTCCACGATCGAGGTCGAGAACTTGATGTTGTCGTGACCGGTCACGACGCCGTGCGGCTCGAAGCGCGTGAAGGTGAACTGCTCGACGAAGGTGTCCAGCGGGACCCCGTACTGCAGGCCCACCGAGACCGACATCGCGAAGCAGTTCATGAGCGAGCGGAAGGCGGCGCCCTCCTTGTGCATGTCGATGAAGATCTCGCCGAGCGAGCCGTCTTCGTACTCGCCGGTGCGCAAGAACACCTTGTGCCCGCCGACGTACGCCTCCTGCGTGAAGCCGCTGCGCTTCTTCGGCATCCGCACGCGGTGACCACTCGGCCGCCTGAGCTGCGTCGGGGCAGAGACGGCAACCGCGACCGCGGCTTCGGGCGTGCTTGCTTCTTCCGCGCGCTCCTTGCTCGTGGTCGAGAGCGGCTGCGAGGCCTTGCAGCCGTCACGGTAGAGCGCGACCGCCTTCAGGCCGAGCTTCCAGCCCTCTTCGTAGATCTCGCGGACGTCGTCGACCGTGGCGTCGTTCGGCAGGTTCACGGTCTTGCTGATGGCGCCCGACAAGAACGGCTGCGCAGCCGCCATCATCTTCACGTGCGACATGGGGGGGAGGAAGCGCTGCCCGAGCTTGCCGCAGCGGTTCGCGCAGTCGAAGACCGCGTAGTGCTCGTCCCTGAGGTGCGGGGCGCCTTCGATCGTCATGCGGCCGACGATCACGTCGTTCGCTTGCTCGATCTCGGACTCCGAGAAGCCGAGGTGCTTGAGCAGGCTGAACCCGGGTTGGCTCAGCTTCTCGGCGGTGACGCCGAGCCGCTCGTAAGCTTCCTTGCCGATGACCCAGGGGGCGAACGCCAGGCTGAGCTCGAACACACCGGGCAGCGCCGCTTCGATCTTGGCGAGCTCGGCGTCCTCGAGGCCGCGCTGCTTCAAGCTGGCGCGGCTCACGTTCGGAGCGCCGAGCAGCGTGTTCGTACCCGATACGTACGCGACGATCTCGCTGATCTGCGCCTCCGAGTAGCGCAGGCGCCGGAGCGCTTCCGGTACGGACTGGTTCACGATCTTGAAGTACCCGCCGCCGGCGAGCTTCTTGAACTTCACGAGGGCGAAGTCGGGCTCGATGCCCGTCGTGTCGCAATCCATCAAGAGGCCGATCGTGCCGGTCGGCGCGAGCACCGTCGCCTGGGCGTTGCGGAAACCGTTCTGCGCGCCGCGGCTCACCACGTCGTCCCAGTCCTCGCAGGCAGCCTTCCAGAGCGCCTCGGGGCACTCGTCGCGGTTGATCGCGTAGGCGGCGTCCTGGTGCAGGCGCATCACGCGCAGCATCGGCTCGCGATTCTTGGCGAAGCCCGGGAAGGACCCCTTCGAGCCCGCCATCTTGGCGCTCGTCACGTAGGCGTGACCGCAGAGAATCGCAGTGAGGGCGCTCGCGATCGCGCGGCCCTTGTCGGAATCGTACGGAATGCCCTGCAGCATCAGCAGCGTCCCGAGGTTCGCGTAACCGAGGCCGAGCGGCCGGTAATCGTGGGAGTTTTGCGCGATGGTCTGGGTCGGGTAGCTCGAGAGGTCGACCAGGATCTCCTGCGCGAGGAAGAAGATCTCGATGGCGTGCCGATAGCCCGCGATGTCGAAGCTGCCGTCCTGGCGCAAGAACTTGGTGAGGTTCAGGGACGACAGGTTGCAGGCCGTGTCGTCGAGGAACATGTACTCGGAGCAGGGGTTCGAGGCGTTGATCTTTCCGCTGTTCGGGGAGGTGTGCCAGCGGTTGATGATGCTGTCGTACTGCACGCCGGGATCGGCGCAGGCCCAGGCCGCCTCCGCGATCATCTGCCAGAGATCGGCGGCTTCGTAGGTGTCGACGACGGCGCCGGTCGTGCGCATGCGCGTCTGCCACTTTCCGCCGCTGAGCGCCGCCTTCATGAAGCTGTCGGACACGCGCACGGAGTTGTTCGAGTTCTGCCCGCTGACCGTGTGGTAGGCCTCGCCGTTGAAATCGCTCTCGTAACCGGCGGCGATCAGGGCTTTCGCCTTCTTTTCCTCGCGCACCTTCCAGTTGATGAAATCCTCGATTTCCGGGTGATCCATGTCGAGGCACACCATCTTGGCGGCGCGGCGCGTGGTCCCGCCGCTCTTGGTCGCGCCCGCCGCGCGATCCAACACCTCGAGGAAGCTCATCAGGCCGCTGGAAGTGCCGCCGCCGGAGAGCTTCTCCTGCTTGCCGCGGATCGAGCTGAAGTTCGAGCCCGTACCGGAGCCGTACTTGAAGAGGCGCGCCTCGCTCTTCACGAGGTCGTAGATGGACATCAGGTCGTCGCCGACGGCCTGGATGAAGCAAGCCGAGCATTGGGGCCGCGAGTAGGCGTTCGCGGTTTCGGTGACCGCGTCCGTGTCCTTCTGCCAGGCCCAGTTGCCGCCCGAGCCCTCGATGCCGTACTCGTGGAAGAGGCCGCAGTTGAACCAGACGGGCGAATTGAACGCGCCGTACTGGTTGGTCATCATGAAGGAGAGCTCCGCTTCGAAGGTGTCGGCGTCCTTCTTCGTGGCGAAGTAGCCGCCGAATTCCTCGCCGGCGACGCGGATGGTGTGGGCGATGCGGTGCACGACCTGGCGCACGCTCTGCTCGCCCTGCGCCTTGTCACCGTGGAGGCCCGCCTTCCGGAAGTACTTGGAGACGACGATGTCCGTGGCAAGCTGCGACCAGCCGGCGGGCACCTCGGCGCCTTCCATCTTGAAGACGACGGAGCCGTCCGGGTTCGTGATCACGCTCTGGCGGCGCTCCCACACGACGCCCTCGAAGCCGTCGCTGCTCGGCGCGGTGTAGCGGCGTTCGAATGTGAGGCCTTTTTTGCGCTTTCCCTTGTCGCCCCGCGAGGAAGTGGGGGACTCGGATTCGAGACCGCTCGTCTTCACGCTCTTGCTCTCCTGACCCACGAACGTCGATTGCGCCATCTTCGGTGCCTCCTCGATCCTGCTTGCTCTGCCGCGATTCCGGTGAATTCAGCCTCGTCGACCAGCCAAAATAACCACCTTGTCCCACACACGCTTGGGTACACCCCGAGCGGGGAGCTTTCCGTCCTCGAAATTGCGTGGCAGGCCGCCTCGATTCGGTGGCAACAGCCGCGCGCTGGTGACTGCTCACGGCTTCCTTTCCCTGGGCGGGCCGAGGGAGCCGATGGGGTTCCTATGTACCCTGGACTTCCGTGACTACTGGTACTCCGAGCAGCAGCTACCGCTCGGGACGAGGGAGTAGCCATACCCCAAACTATTGGGCAACACAAAGCAAAAAGCACAACCCCTTGACCCCTCCTCGCCTCCAACTTGTAACACAGACACCTAAACGCGCGGCCTTACTGAACTTTCGTTCGGTGAACAGATTGTGCCCAACCCGTGACCAGTCGAACCCCAGGCTAGCCACAGGAAACGCTCGCAGCGTGGCTCGAGCAAGAGGCGGGCCCGCAGGTTAGCCCCAGGAAGTGCTTCACGAAGTGATCGGCGCCGGCGCTCTCCCCAGATTGTCCCTTGGGTTTCCAGCGTCCTCGGCCGAGTGAGCGCTCCTCCGCTCGGAGTTTGCCCGAGGCTATCCACGGGTTCTCCAGACCGTACGTTCGGCGTCAGTCGCGCGTCGGCGGGGGTGACGGGGCGGCGGCGCTCTCGCGAGGGTGCGTGCGCGCGATCACGAAGCCGTGCTCCGGATCGATGACCGAGACCTTGGCGAAGCGAGTGAGCGGCTTCGCGACGACGTTCGCGTCACCGGCCACGACCACGATCACGCGGCCCTTTTCGAAGTAGCGGCCCGCCGTGACCGAGATTTGCTCCGGATCGAGCTGGCGTACGGCGTGGCGGTACTCGTCGTAGGCATCGTCTTGCAGGCCGAGCACGAGGAGCTTCGCGGTGAGCTCGGCGATCGCCCCCGCCGTCTCCATCTTGAACAGGAAGCTGTCCGAGAGGTAGCGCGCCGCGCGTTCGGCCTCTTCCGCGGAGGGCGCGCTCGTGCCGATCTTCTCGAAGTGTTCGAGCAGCGCCGCGACGGCGTCCGCGGTGCGCGCGGTCTGGGTGCCCGCCGAGAGCACGATGGGCATCGGACCGTTCGCGGGCTCTTCGATCCACGAGCTCGTGCTGTAGGCGAGCGAGCGCCGCTCGCGGACGTCGAGGAAGAGCCGGCCCGACACGCCGCCGCCGAGGATCTGATTGGCGGTCATCAGCGCGGGGTAGGCGTCGTGCTTGCGCTCGGGTCCGAGCGTGGCGAGTAGCACCTGGCTCTGCGTGCTTTCGGGACGATCGACGACGAAGAGCTCGAGCTCCCCGGGGCCGCGCGCGTCGCTGAAGCTCGTGGGGGTGGGGCGCGGTCCGCGAAAGGCGGCGAAGCGCTGCTTGACCGCTCGCTCCACCGCGTCCGGCTCCACGTCACCGCTCACGACGAGCACGGTGTTTTCGGCGGTGATGTGCTTTCTGTACCAGTCGCGCGCGTCCGCGAGCTTCAGCTCGGCGAGCTCGCCGGGCATCGCGTCGTAGCGAGCGTACGGGTGCGTCGTCACGGGCATCTCGTAGAGCTCGCGGTACAGCACCATCGCCGCGAGCCAGCTCGGGCTCGTGCGCGCGCGGTCCTTCACGCGGTCGATCTCGCGCTGCTTGAGCTTGGCGAACTCTTCGGGGGAGAAGCGCGGCTGCATCGCGACCGCGGCCAGGATCTCGAGCGCCGGCTCGAGGCTTGAGCTCGTCACGGAGAGTCCGATGCGCGTCGAGTCGCGGTCGGTCGAGACCACGAGCCTGGTCCCGAGGCCCTCCGCGCGCTCCACGAGCTGGCGACTGGTCCAGTTGCCGGCTCCGCCGTCTTTCAGCAGCTTGCCGGTGAGCGCGGCGACGCCGGTTCGCGTGCCGTCGGTGGCCTGGCCCGAGAACGCCACCAGCCGCAGCTCGATGGTGGGAAAACCGCGGCGTGGGACGATGGCGATGCCCATGCCGTTGTCGAGGCGCCGGTGCGCCACGCTCGGAAATGGCAGGGAAGGCGCGACGCCGGGCGGCGGCGGTTCCGCGAGCGGGTCCACCGGCTCCGCCGTGAGCGCCGGCGGCGGAGGTTTCACGGGGACGGGCGCTGGCTTCGTGACGGGAGGCGCTCCGCCGCAGCCGATCGCGGCCGCGAGCAGCAGCAGCGTGGCCAGGGGCTTCACGGCTTCACCTGCGCCTTCGGCAGCACCTCGAGCACGACCCGGCGCTCGGGGCCGAGGTAGCGCGCCGCCGCCGCCTGAACCTGCTCGGCCGTCACGGCCTGATAGTGCGAGAGCTCGCGCGCGAGTCCGCGCGCGTCGCCCCAGAAGAGCTCGTACTCGCCGAGCTCGACGGCGCGGTTCATCGTGGCCTCCAGTCCGAACACGAAAATCGACTCCAGCCGCTGCTTCACGCGCGCGAGCTCCGCCGCGCTCGGCGGGCTCTTTCTGAGCCGCTCGAGCTCGGCATCGAGCTCGCGTGCCACCACCGGCAGCGTGGCACGCTCCGCCAGGACGATCTGCACGCCGAACAGGTCGGGACCGCGAAAATCCCGCGTGTAGGCGCGGGTGTCGAGCGCGATCGCCCGCGTGCGCACGAGCTTCTGATGCAGGCGCGCGCTCTCGCCGTCGCCGAGCAACATGGCGACGAGCTCGAGCGCGTAGTGCTCCGGCGTATGGTTCGGGGGAATGAGCCAGCCGTAGTACAGGCCCGGCGTCTTCGCGTTCGCGTCCTCGATCGTCTCCTTCGCGGCGCGCCCTTCGAGCGCGGCGGGCGGCGCGGGAAACGGAGCGACCGGGCGCGAGGGGATCGAGCCGAAGAAGCGATCGACGAGCGCGAGCGCGTGATCGGGATCGAAGCCGCCGGCGATCGTGAGCACGGCGTTGTTCGGAGCGTAGTGCGACTGGTAGAACTCCTGCACCCAGGCGAGCGCCGCTCCGTCGAGATCCGCGATCTTGCCGATGGTCGGATTCGCGTAGGGCGGATAGGAGGCGAAGACCAGCTCGAGCAGCCGGAGCGCCGCCAGCGCGTACGGCGCGTTCTGGTAGCGCATGCGGTACTCTTCCTTGACCACGGCGCGCTGGTTCTCGAAGTTCTCCGCCGAAACGTCGAGCCAGCGCATGCGATCCGCTTCGAGCCACAGCGCGAGCTCGAGCTCGCTCGAGGGCAGGACCTCGAAGTAGTTCGTGCGATCGCTCGACGTGGTTCCGTTCAGGTTGCCGCCGCGCTCGGCGATCAGACCGAAATGCTGCCCTTTTTTCACGTGGCGGCTGCCCTGGAACATCATGTGCTCGAACAGGTGAGCGAAGCCGCTCCGGCCCGGCGCTTCGTGGCGCGAGCCGACGTCGTAGGTGACCGAGACGGCGACCGTCGGCGCGTGGGGGTCGGGATTCAGGACGACGCGGAGTCCGTTCTCGAGCGTCCGCCGCTGGACCGACAGCGCGAGTTTTTCGAGCGCGCGTTCGGCGGGCGTCGCGCTCGTGGATTTCGTCGCCGTTGCGGGCGCCGCTGCGGGCGCCGCTGGTGGAGGCGGCGGCACGTCCGCGCGCGCCGCGCCGAGGCCCATCACGACCGTACCGGAGAGGAGTATCGAGAGAATGCTGCGTTTCACCGTGGTTGCCCGCTCCTTGCCACGAACTGCCGGGACGCGGGAAGCGTAGCGGAAAACCCCCCGCCGAGCGCTCGACTTAACGAAGCAGCCGATCGTTTTGCGATTGCCGGACTCGGCGCTACGCTACGAAGTCGAGTGCTCGTTTTACTCGCGCCGAGCTTCGAGGGCACGGAGCAGGGGTATCAAGCCCTGGCGCGCGCGACCGGTCTCGTCCCGTACGATCTGCGCACGCGCGTGAAGCCCGGCAGCTGGGGGCTCGTGAAGGGCTTCGGCGACGCCGCGCAGGCGCAGGAGCTCGCCAGCCGGCTCCTGGCCGAAGGGTTCCCGGTCGTGCTCGTGGAGCGGCAGGTCGCGAGCGACCCGGAGCGCCGGCACGTGCCGGTGCGCGGGCTCGAGCTCGGCGAGAGTCACTTTTCGCTGAAGCTCAAGGACCGCGACATGAAGATTCCCTACGGTGCGCTCACCTGCATCGTGGAGGGCGAGGTGCAGCCGGGCCGGACGATCAGCGCCTCCAGCACGAGCGCGACGAGCAGCGGAGCGATCCGGGCCGTCGTGCCCGACGTCGCCGAGATGCGCGCGTTCCGCGAGGCGCACATGACCACCCAGCTCGGCTATCTCGCCGCCGACCTGCATTTCGCGACGGTGCTCTGGATCGGGCGGCTCGACGCGCGCGTGTTCGAGTTCGGTCCCGAGCGCAGCGGGAACGTGAGCGCCGATCTCGCGGGCGTCACGAACGTGCTCGCCGCGCGCGCCGGCGTGCGAGTGGATCGCACGGTGCGCGTCTCGAGCCTCGCTTCGTTCGCGGATCAGGCGACACCGATGCGCGCCGCTTCCTGGCCGCCCGTGAGCGGGCGGGGCAAACCGGAGGCGGCGGACAATCGCTTCGACACCTATTCGCGCCTGGTCGGCGAGGCCGAACGCGTCGCGCGGCGCACGCGCTGACGGCCGTTTCGGCGGCTACCGACCGGGACAGCCTTCGACCGGGCGCTTGCTGCAGAGCTCGCCGGCGTGGTCCGCGAGCTTCTGGGCACGCCGCGCGTCGCGTGCGACCCCGTCGCCCTCGTCGTAGCGGTCGGCGAGCCTGAGGCACGCGAGCGGCAGGCGCTTTTCGCACTGCCGGACGAGCTGCGTGAGCTCCACCTTCCGGTAGTTCTCGGCGCGCGCCGCGTCCCGCGCCACCACGCCGCCTGCGTCGTACGCGGCGGCCGCCCGCCGGCACGCGACGGTATCCTGATCGTAGCAGCGGATTTCGATCGCCTTGAGCTCGTCGAGCGAAGCGACGGCGGGGGGAGCGGGTACGCGGAGCGTAGCCGCGGGTTGGCCGGCAGCGGGGAGCAGCGCGGACGCGAGCGTGGCCGCGACCGGGTTCAGTGGCGCTTCGCTCGTCGGATTCGCAGCCGGGCCGACGGGTTCCGGCGCCGGTTCCTCGCGCCGGGCGACGGCGGGAGCGTCGGCGGCGCCCGGTGCCGGCGACGGCTCGTCACCGCGTCGCGCGAGCGCGGCGCTGACCCCGACGACGGCGCCGATCAGGACGGCGAAGGTGCCGCCCGCCCTGGTCAAGCGAGCCCCTGCCGCTCGAGCAACGCGTCCATGCGCGGCTCGCGCCCCATGAAGCCGACGAACAGCTGCATCGGATCGTCGCTGTCGCCGCGCGAGAGCACGTGCGCTCGAAAGTCGCGACCGACGGACGGGCTCAGCACGCCTTCGGCGCGGAAACGTCCGAACGCGTCGGCGTCGAGCACCTCGGCCCACTTGTACGAGTAGTAGCCCGCCGCGTAGCCGACGGGGTGCGAGAACAGGTGCAGGAAGCTCGCCAGCATGCCGTAGTCCGCGGGCAGCTCCGCCGCGGCGTACCCGGCGAGGATGCGGTTGCCGTAGAGGACGGGGTCGCCGTCGCGCTCGGGATCGAAGTCCATGTGCAGCGCGAGATCGACGGCGGCAAACCCTAGCTGCCGCATCTGCATCGTCGCCGCGCGGTACGTGCGCGCGGCCTTGAACCCGCCGAGCAGGGCGTCCGGGATCGGCGAGCCGGTCTCGTAGTGGCGCGCGAAGAGGTTCAACCCCTCGCGCTCGCTGCACCAGTTCTCCATGATCTGCGAGGGCAGCTCGACGAAGTCCTGGACGACGCGCGTGCCGGCCAGGCTGCGCACGTCGACCGAGCTCAAGCAGTGGTGCAGGAGGTGTCCGAACTCGTGGAAGATCGTCTCGGCGTCGCGGTGGGTGAGGAGCGACGGCCTCCCGCCCGCGGGCGGCGCGACGTTCGCGCAGAACACGGCCAGGTGGCGCGCGGGGGGGACGGCCGCGACCAGGCCGTGCATCCAGGCGCCGCCGCGCTTGCTGTCGCGCGGGTAGGGGTCCACGTAGAAGAGCCCGAGCTCGCTGCCGCCCGCGTCGTGGATGCGGAACGAGC
>DASXWF010000112.1:0-5994 GCA_036503835.1 Polyangiaceae bacterium
GGTTTCGGCGGCTCGGGCAGCGCGGGTTTCTCGGGCGGTTCCTGGACGCGGAACGTGACCCGGCTCGGAGGGCGGACCTCCGGCTGGCGCGGCGCGAGCAGCAGCGAAGCGTACGCGACCCCGTGCGCCAGGAGACTCGCAAGAACGGCCGCCAGCAGGCTTACGAAGGGATGCTCGCGCATGACGGCCTCAAGGCGAACGAGCCACGTCCTCTGGTCGGACATCGAGCGCGAACTCCGTCAGGTGTTCCTGGCGCAGCGTATCGACGACGCGCACGACGTGGCGATGCGCGGCTCGGCCGTCGGCGGCGATCACGGCGCGCAGGTTCGGCCGGGTCTTCCTGGCCAGCGCGATGCTCGGGCGGAGCTCGGAGTCGCCGACCTTGCGGCCGTCGACGTAGGTCGCGCCCGCGGCATCCACGGAAATCGTCAGCGTTTCGGGCACGCTCTCGCCGGTCGCGGCGTTCGGCAGCTCGACCGGGATCGCCTGAGAAGCGATGAAGCCCGCCGTCACCATCAGCACCACGAGCAGCACGAGCACCACGTCGACGAGCGGCGTGACGTTGATGCCCGTGATTTCCTCGTCCGAATCCTGTGCGACGCTCGCCATGCTCACTCCGCGTCCGCGGCGCTCGGAGCGCCGGACTTCAGGTAGGCGAGCACTTCGTGCCGGAGCGCTTCGCTCTGGCCGAGCCGCGCCTTGATCAGCCGCTGGAACAGGTTGAAAAAGGCGACGGCGGGCAGCGCCACGAGAATGCCGACTGCCGTGGCGATCAGCGCCTCGCCGATCTCCGCGAGCAACCCCGCCGAGACCTGACCCGACGACTGCGCGAGCTCCTGGAACGCGCGCACCACGCCGATCACGGTTCCGAGCAGGCCCACGAACGGCGCGTTCGAGCCGAGCGTTCCCAAAAATCCGAGGTGGCGCTCGAGCGTGAGCCGCGCCACCTGTTGCTCGGACCGCATGCGCTCCTCGGCGCTCGCCGCGCCGCCCGCCTCGAGCCCGGCGCGCGCGATCGAGGCCTCGAAGCTCGGCGAAGCGTCGAGCCTGCGCCGGGCGCCCTCCACGTCCTCGCGCCCGAGCAGCGCGCGGAGCTCGCGGCGGAGCTTCAAGACGTTGTCGCGCGAGGAAACGAGCACGATCGTCCGCTCGATCACGATCGCGAGCGCGATCACCGAGAGGGCGACCAGGACCCACAGGATCCACTGCGATCCGTAGGCGGTCAGATGCTGGATACGTTCGATGTTCATGAGGTTCTCCTGCCTCGCGAGCGAGGCTTCAAGGCACGACGCACGCGCGCCGCTCGAGGAAATCCGAGCCGCCGCGCCCGTCGCGCACGACGACGAAGAAGCGC
The DNA here is from genome assembly GCA_036503835.1 of Polyangiaceae bacterium. GTDB lineage: Bacteria > Myxococcota_A > Polyangia > Polyangiales > Polyangiaceae > PMG-095. The sequence goes on from DASXWF010000112.1 coordinate 1,355, forward strand.
GCGAGCGTCGGAACACCGACGCTCGGCGCGTCCCAGGTAGCGACCGCCAGCGTGTCGGGCGCGTCGCTGTCGATCGAGCTGTACGCGTGGTCGAGCTCGCCGCGGTTCGTAAACCACGAGACGAGCAGGCTCTCGCGCGGCGGGTCGCTCGAAGCGACCTGCGGCAAGGGATCGCGGGACTCCGGGTCGAGCTCGGCGCGCAGGCCGTGGCCGGTCGAGGCGCTGGGAACGCCGGGCAGGCGGCCACAATCGTTCTCGGACGCCGTCTCCGCGCTGAGCTCGGCGCCGTCGAGGGAGAGCGAGACGAACGCCGGATTCAGGTTGTTCGTCGTTTCGTCCTGCATCGGGAAATCGGCCGTCACGCCGAGCAGCCAGCTGCCGTCGGCGCACGCGCGCGCGTTCTCCGCGGGCAGCGCGACACCGGCCGAACACACGGCTCCGATCACGGCCAGGCGCCCGGAGGGAACCGGGCCTTCCGGCGCGGAAAAGCTCACGACCGGGACGCCGACGACGGGCTCCAGGCTCGACGCCAGTGCGAGCGGCTCGCCCGTGCACGACACGAGGTCCGAGACCGAGTCGGTCGCCACGCACGCCTGCAGTGCATAGGCGAGCGCCGGATCGGGGTCGGGCGTGACGACGAGCAGGCTCACGCTGACGGTTTCGCCGGGTGCCGGCGAGGCACGCGCCGGGTCGCCTTCCACCTCGACGCGCGCCGCCAGGATGCGCGTCTTGTCGATGACGGCGATGTCCGGCCGCTCGTCGTCGCACGCGGCGGCAGAGACGGCGAGCGCTGCCGCCCTCGTCCAACGATCGACGCCGCGCCGGCGCAGCGTCCTACTGAGAATCGATTTCATAGCTCACCTCGCACCCCGAGATTCGGGAAGAACGAAAGCCCCGACACGTCCTCACGCGCCGTGTAGTCGTAGTTGTAGGCCCGCCCCTCGGGATTCTTCGCGTTGTAGACGTTCTGGATGTCGAGGTAGGGCGCGAGCGTGAAGGCGCCGAATTTCCAGGCTTTCTCGATGCGAACGTCGAGCTGGTGGAAGAGCGGATCGCGCACGCCGTTCACGGCACCGTAGAGCGGCAGGTACACGCCGCTGCGCGTGTCGAACACGCTGCCGGTGACGGGCGTGGTCGGCTCGCCGCTCACGAGCCGAAAGCGCGTCCCGAGCTCCCAGCCGCGTCCGAGCTTGCGGCTCCCGACCAGGCTCAAGATGTGGGTCTGGTCGTGGTCGAACAAGCGGTAGGGCCCGCCGTGGTCGCTGCGCTCGCTGCGCGACAACGTGTAGGCGACGAACGCGAACGTCCGGTCGTCGGGGCGAAGCTCGGCCGAAAATTCGGCGCCGTAGATACGGCCGGTACCGTCGTTGACGAAGACCGGCGGCCCCCCGTCGGCGGTTCCGACCACCACGTCGTCCAGGTACTTGTAAAATCCTTCCACCCCGAGCTTCGCCGTGCTCCCGAAGCTCTGCTCGAGGCCGAGGCTCGTCTGGAGCGCGTGATAGGGATCGAGCTCCGGGTTGCCGACGGTGGAGTTCGACATCCAGAAGATCGGCGGCTGGCTGTAGCGGCCGACGCCGGCCTTGAGCGCGGTGTGAGCGCCGAGCTCGACGCGTGTCGAAAGCCGGGGATCCACGGACCAGGCGGCGAATTCGCCGTAGTAATCCGCGCGCACCCCCGGCGCGATCAGCACGTTGGAAAGGGGCCGGTAGCCGAGCTCGAGGTACGCGCCGGGGCGCACCACGTTCAGCGAGCTCGCGTCGACGCTCACGATGCGCTGCGAGGCGAGCGGATCGGAGTCACGCGGATTGCCTTCGAACTGAGTCGGTGCGGGCCCCCGGTACTCGCCTTGCAGAAACTGTCCGTAGAAATCCGCACCCGCCACGAGGCGTAGCGCACGGTCGAGCTCGAAGGTCCACTCGGCCCGCGCGTGAAGCTCCGGGCCGTCGAAGTGCTGAAACACCTCGCCGAACTGCGTCTCGGCGTTCAGGTAGCCGAAGGCCACCGTCACGTCCTGCGCCACGCGGTCCGAGAAGCGCGAGCGCAGCTCGGCCTGCACGCGATGAAACGCGATCTTGCCGCCGACCGTCCCCGTGAGACCCGGGTCGGCGTCGACCGGATCGGAGAAGACGAGCTCGACGCGATCGCTGCTGCCGTAGCCGAGCAGCCGGAGCTGGTGTTTCGAGCCGATCTTCTGGCTGAAGATCGCCTGGTAGTCGTAGTAGACGGGCGCGGCGACGACCGAGAACGCGTCCTCGGGCACGAGCGCCGAGTACACGAGGTCGATGTTCGAGCGGCGCGCCGCCACGGCGAGCCCGGTGTTCTCGCCGAGCGGCGTTTCGGCGAAGAACGAGCTATCGACCAGGCTGAGGTCGAGCGCGCCGTGAAAGCCGTCCGTACGCGGGTCGCGGGTGCGCACGTCGATCGTGCCGCCGACCACGCGCCCGAAGCGGGGCGCGAAGTTTCCGGGATAGAGATCGACGCGCGACAGCAGGCGCGAGCTGAAGAAGCTCGTGACGCCGCCGAAGTGGTAGAGAAACGGCACCGGCATGCCGTCCAGGAAGGTCTGGCTTTCGTCGGAGCCCGCGCCGCGCAGGATCGGCATGGCGTCGTCCACTCCGGTGCGCGCCACGCCGGGCAGCACCTCGATCGCCTTCAAGGCGTCGCCGCGTGTTCCTGGAATGCGCGTGAGCTCCTCTTCCTTGACGCTGCGCTTGACGGCTTCGCGCGGCGGGGCCTCGATCTCCGCGGTCGCTTCGTACTCCTCGAGGGCCTCCGGCTCGCCGAGGTCTTCCGCCGGCGCGGCGGGACCGGACGCGGCGGCTATCCCGTCGTTGCCCGCAGGCGCCGCCGCCTCCTGTGCCGCCAGCGCCTTCGCGTAGGTTCCGCAAAGACCGCTGAAGCAAACCGACAGCACTAGCTTTCGCTGAAAAAAACGCACGACTATCCTCGCTCGCGCACCACGCGATCACCGCGACGCAGGCCGGACGCGTCGCTCTCTCGACGCGTCCAGCGACTCGGCTGCCTGCCGGCCGGAACCGGCAATCAACCGACATTCGTGTGTGCGTGCCCGGAATCGCGGGGAGCGTTCAAACGCTCAGGTCGATTGTCGAGCGAGGTAGGCGCGGAAGCCGCCGAACTCCGTGATCTCCGGACTCTGGGCCAGCGCGTGCGACTCGCACAAGAAGCCCTTCACGACGCTGCCGTCGGCGAGCTCGACCGAACCGATGGCCATCGGCGGCGGGACCTCGGCCACGAACGAGCCGAACGCCTCGCGCTCGAGCGCCCAGACCTCGACCTGGATGCCCGGACCGGCGAAACCCGGCGAGCGCACGAGGCCCGGCTTGGGCGGCGTCGTGCCCGCCAGCGCGTAAAACCGGTAGCCGGGCGAGGTCTTGGTGGTCTGGACGAGTCGGGCGCCGCGGCTCGATAGCTGATGATGGAGCGGCAGGCCCGAGAGGTGCGCCCCGGCCACCGCGAGCAACACCTCCTCCGGCGCCCTGGAAGCTTCGAACCTGGCCGCGAAGCGGGAGAGCCGCTGATCCGAGAAGGCAGGACCGAGCAACGTGATGCCGAACGGCAGGCCCTCGCGCGTGAACCCCGCCGGGACGGCGATGCCGGCCAGATCGAGCAGGTTCACGAAATTGGTGTACCGGCCCAGCCGAGCGTTGAGCTCCAAGGGCTCCGCGAGCACGGCTTCGATCGTGTAGTGCGTTCCTGCCGTGGGCAGGAGCAGCGCATCGATCGCTTCCCAGACCGGTTCGGTCGCTCGCCGGAGCTCCGCGAGCCGGTACGAGCCTGCGAAGACGTCCGCTCCGGAAACCTGCCTCCCCCCGAGCACGAGCTCGCGCACCACCGGATGCGTCGCTTCGGGATGCGCGGCGATGAACGCGCCGACGGCGGCGTAGCGCTCCGCGATCCAGGGACCGCCGTAGAGCAGCTTCGCGGCTTCCAGAAACGGCTCCAGATCCACGGGAACCGTCGCGACGCCGAGCCGTTCGACGCGGGCCACGGCCGCCGCGAACAGGCGCGCGTACTCGGCGTTGCCGAAGAATTCGAGCGAGCTCGGCACGCCGACCCGCCGGACCGGAGCGGGCAATTGAGGCGGCCTTTCACGGGAGAACGGATCCTCCGCATCGAAGGCGGCCATGACCTCGAACACCGCTTCGGCGTCCGCCACCGTCTCGGCGAAGACCGAAACGCAATCGAGCGAGCGACAGGCCGGCACGGCACCGCGCGTGCTCACGACCCCGCGCGTGGGCTTGAGGCCCACGAGATCGTTGAACGCCGCCGGGACGCGCCCCGATCCCGCGGTGTCCGTGCCGAGCGCGAAGCTCGCGAGCCCGTGCGCGACCGCGAGCGCCGAACCCGAGCTCGATCCACCCGAAACGTAGCGAGCGTCGAACGCGCATGGCCCGGGACCGTGCGGCGAGCGCGTACCGACCAGGCCCGTAGCAAACTGGTCGAGGTTCGTCTTTCCGACGGGAACGGCCCCGGCCGCGATCAGCCTCGCCACCGCCGCCGCGTCCCGCTCGGGGCGATAGGAAAACGCTGGGCAGCCCGCGGTCGTCGGCACTCCGGCCAGATCCAGATTGTCCTTGATCGCGAACGGCACGCCGAAGAGCGGCTGGGGCTCGCCG
>DASXWF010000113.1:0-3164 GCA_036503835.1 Polyangiaceae bacterium
CTGGAACATGTTGATGCCGTTGTCGATGACGCGCATCACGGCCGAACCGATCACCACGCCGAGCACGTCGCGATCGAAAAGAAGGTCGCGCTCAAGGTGCTGCACCCCGAGTACGCCACCAAGGGCGACATCGTGACGCGCTTCCAGCAGGAAGCCATCAGCGCCTCGCGCATCAAGCACCCGAACGTGCTCGAGATCTTCGACTTCGGGCAGCTCGACACGGGCGCCTTTTTCCTCGCGATGGAGTTCCTCGAAGGGAACGACCTCGCCGACGAGATCACGCGCCAGCGCACGCTCGCGCCGGCGCGAGGCCTGCGCCTCGCGCTGCAGATCTGCCGGGCGCTCGCGGCCGCCCACGCCAAGGGCGTCGTGCACCGCGACATGAAGCCGGAGAACGTGTTTTTGCAGCGCACCGCCGACGGGGAGGAGATCGTCAAAATCGTCGATTTCGGCATCGCGCAGCTCCGCACCAACGAGGAGGCCGCCGCCGGCGCGAAGCAGCGCCGCCTCACACGCACCGGCATGATTTTCGGCACGCCGGAGTACATGTCGCCGGAGCAGGCGGGCGGCCGCCACGCGGATCTTCGCGCGGACATCTACGCGGTCGGGATCATTCTGTACGAGATGTTCACCGGGGCCGTGCCCTTCACGGGCGAGACCTTCCTCGGCGTGCTCGCCAAGCACCTGAACGACAGCCCGCCGGCCATGTCCAAGGTGTTCCCGGAGCTCCAGATCTCTTCCGAGCTCGAGCGCGTGATCCTGCGAGCGCTCGAGAAGGATCCGGACGCGCGCTACTCCTCGATGAACGCGTTCTCTCAGGCGCTCGCGGCGACGCCGGAGGGAAGGAGCGCCGGACGCGGACCCGTCGCCTCGTCCACCACGGAGCTCATCGAGTACCAGTCCGTGCCGGCGGGCGCCTTCACGGAACCGCAGTTCCGCCGTCATACGCCGGAGAGCCACGCGGCCACGGTCGCCCACGACTCACGTCCGGAGACTGCTTCCGCGGCGCCCGCCGACTCCGTGCTCGACGTCGCCGCCGCCGGTACCGCGCCGGAGGCGCCCCCGAGGACCCGCGCGGAGACACAGACTGCCACCACCAGCACGGTCGTCTCGGGCAAGGCGCGCCCCGGCGCGGTTGTCGGCGCGCTCCTGGCCGTCGCGCTGGCCGGCGCAGGGGTGGGGGCATTCCTGCTCAAGAGCGGGCCCCGCGCGGAAGCCGGCGCAGGGGTGGCGGTGCCTGAGGCGAAACCGGCGCCTCCCCGCGAAGCACCATCGAAGCCGGAACCGGTCGCCGTTCCGGATCCGGCGCCACACCCGACTCCAGCTCCGGCACCCGTGAGCACCAGCATCAAACTTTCCGTCACGACCGACCCTGCGGGCGCCACCCTGAGCAAGGACGGTTTTCAGGTCTGTGACAAGACGCCCTGCGACGTCCTCGCGGCACCGAACGAGACGCTCGAGCTCCACGCCGTGAAAGAAGCCTTCACCGGCAGGGCGAAGGTGCTCGCCCAGCGCGACCAGAACGTCAGCATCAAGCTCGCCGCACCCCCCAAAAAGCAGCAGAAAGAGCGGTTGTGCGAGGTCGAGGTCGACGGACTGAAGATCGTACGGCCGTGCGGACCAGGGACGAATTCGCCCTCCCCCTGAACGGAAATAGCGCCCGCGCGGGAGCGCATTTCGATCCGCATTCGTAGCCTCGAGCCCGACAAAGCGATCCGCTCGCCGAGTCGCGGGGATTCGTCAATGGCTCGCCTCGCGTGTGCCTGCGGCGGTTACCGTCCCGATCTGGCGAGAGTTTCGTCCGTTCTACCGGCGCTTATTTTTTGCTGAGAAACTGCAGCGTCTCGCTCGGTGCGCTTCGCATTCGCATTCCAAGTTTTGAGAGGACTCCGATGAGCCACTCTGTTCCTATCGCGCCACCACGCGGCGAGGTCCGCGCTACCATTCGCGCTGAGAACGGTGACTGTCATGCGTAGGGTTTACAAGCGGAAGTACCTGGCGGCACTGCCTTTGCCCGTGATCGCCGCGATCGTTGCCTGTTCGGGCGGCCAACCTTCGCTGTCTCTCGACCCGGGCAGTGATCTCTCCGGCGGCACGAACGGCAGCGGCGCTTCGGGCGGTTCCGTCGCAGGGGGCACCGGCGGCACGGGCGGTGAGGCGGGCACGATGAACCGCGCCGGAACCGGCGGGAAGGCTCCGGTCATCGACGTGATGGATCCCCCGGACAAGATGTGTCCGCCGCTCACGTGCGCGAGCCTCGGCTACGCGTGCGGCTACATCCGCGACGAGTGCGGCACCATCATCGATTGCGCCGCCGAGGGTCTCACCTGCGGCGCGCTGGAGGCGTGCACGGGCGGCGTCGACGGGCCGACCCAGTGCGAGGTCGCCGACGAGAACTGCACCACGTGCGGCGGCGTTCCCGACTGCAAGGACGCGGCGCAGCCCACCAGGCTTACGGGCCGCGTCATCACGCCGGGCCGCGACGACGCGAACGCTCCGAATCAGCTCGGCGTGCCGAACGCGTTCGTCTACATCCTGCGCACCACGAACCCGATGGACCTTCCGCCCATCACCTCCGGCATCGCGGAGGGCGGAACCTCCTGTGATCGCTGTGAATCGCAGGATCTCGGCCCGGTGCTCGTGAGCGGGCTCACGGACGCGACAGGCGCTTTCACGCTGGAAGGCAACATCCCGGTCAACACCGAGTTCCTGCTCGTCGTAAAGGTCGGCCGCTTCCGGCGCGCCATCACCTACACCCTGCCCGAGACGGCCGCGTGCGCGACCACGGATCTTCCCGCCACGCTCCCCGAAAACCCCACGCGCTTGCCGCGCGACATGATGGACGGGCTCGGCGTCAACATGCCGCGCATCGCCGTGACGACGGGCGCCGCGGACGGCATGGAGTGCGTGCTCGAAAAGATGGGCATCTCGCACGGCGAGTTCGCCAATCCGGGTGCCGACGGCCTGGCGCCCCAGCGCGTGCACCTCTACCAGGGTGGCAACGTCGACCCCCAGATGGGGGCCGGCGGCATGGGCGCCGGCGGTACCGGCGGTGCGGGCGGGCTGGGCGGCATGGGCGGAGCCGCGGGCGGTAAGGGCGGCCCCGGTCAGAATCCGGGCTTCGGGTCTTCGCCAGGTCCGAAGATCGACAACCAAACGCCGCC
>DASXWF010000114.1:0-5267 GCA_036503835.1 Polyangiaceae bacterium
CGTAACCGATCTCGATGCGGACCAAAGTCTTCTCTCACCTTTCTGGCCGGCCCCGAGCACCGTTCGCGGCTGCTTCGGCGCAGCCGCTTGCGCCTGCTTTGGCGGCGGCCCTTCCGGTGGTAACACGAGCGCCGGAAACACCCTTTGGAAATTCTGCTCGTCCGTCACGGTGAAAGCGAGGGCAACGCCCAGGACCGCATGCAGGGGCACAGCGATTTTCCGCTGAGCGCCCGGGGACGCGCGCAGGCGCAAGCGCTCGGTCGCTTTCTCGGGGCGCAAGGGATCGGCTGGCAGACCCTGTACGCTTCGCCGCTCGCTCGGGCCCGCGAGACCGCCAGCATCGTCTGCGAAGCTCTCGGGTCGGCAGCGCCGGTCCACGAGCCGGAGCTGATGGAGCTTCACGCCGGGGAGCTCGAGGGGCTGACGTTCGACGAGATCGGCGAGCGTTTTCCGAGCTACATCGCGCGCGGCGTCCTCGATCTCGGCGACTTCTCGGAGTTCGGCGGCGAGAGCTACGGCGCGGTCCAGGCGCGCGCCGAGAGGCTCTGCCGCAAGCTCGAGGCGACCCACCGCGAGTCGGAGGATCGCATCGTGCTGGTCGGCCATGGAGGCTTCAACTTCCAGCTCCTCAAGATGCTCGTGTGCCGTCCGGTGCCGCGCACCTGCATCGTGCGCATGGGCAATTGCTCCGCCACGCTCGTGCGGCTGCGCGACGTGCGCGGCACCTACATGGGCGAGGTCCTCTGGCACGTGCCGGTCGAGCTGATGGGCGTGTCGAGCCTCGACGGAGTGCGCGTGTGATGGTCGAGCTCGCGTTCGTGGCGGGAACGCTCGAGCTCCGCGGCCTGCCGCGCGAGCGCGAGATCTCGTCCGAATGCCGCTGGGACGCGCGCAGCGCCTGCCACCGCGCGCCCGCGCTCGCCTACGCGGAAATCGTGCTCGCGCTCCGGCGCGAGGGGATCGCCTACGAAGATCGCGCGCGGGCGTATCCCGAGCTCGAGGCGCGCCTGGTCGTCCAGCGCGAGCCGCGGCCGTTCCAAACGGAAGCGCTGGCCGCGTTTCGCAGCGCCGGGGGCCGCGGCGTCATCGTGCTGCCGACCGGCGCCGGCAAGAGCCACGTCGGCCTGCTCGCCATCGCCGATCGGCGGCGCAGCGCGCTGGTGGTGGCGCCCACGCTCGACCTCGTGCGCCAGTGGTACGACCTCTTGCGCACGAGCTTCGCGACCGAGGTCGGAATCGTCGGCGGCGGGTCCCACGAGCTCCGCCCGCTCACGGTCACGACCTACGACTCCGCCTACCTGCACATGCAGCACTTCGGGGCGCGCTTCGGCCTGATCATCTTCGACGAATGTCACCACCTGCCGGGTTCGAGCTACGAGCTGGCCGCGGAGCTCTGCCTCGCGCCGTTCCGCCTCGGGCTGAGCGCGACGCCCGAGCGCCCGGACGGTCGTGAGGCCGCGCTCGCGCGCTTGATCGGCAAGACCGTGTACCGAAAGGACATCGTCGAGCTCGCGGGCGAGTACCTCGCGGAGTACGAGACGGTGCGCATCGACGTGGAGCTCGGCGACGAAGAGCGCGCCGAGTACGAAGCGGCCCGCAAGATCTACCTCGACTTCTTGCGCGCGCAGGGGATCCGCATGGGCCAGAGCCGCGGCTGGAACGATTTCCTGATGCGGGCGTCGCAGAGCGAGGCGGGGCTCAAGGCCCTCGCCGCGTACCGCCGCCAGCGCGAGCTCGCGCTCGCCGCTTCGGACAAGCTGGAGCACGTGGAGCACCTGCTCGCGCTCCATCGCCGCGAGCGGGTGCTCGTCTTCACCCAGGACAACGCGACCGCATACGCCGTCTCGCGGCGCTTTCTCGTGCCGGTCATCACCCACCAGACGAAGGTGCGCGAGCGCAGCGAGATCCTCGAGCGCTTCGCGGCGGGTCGCTACGGTGCGATCGCCACTTCCAAGGTGTTGAACGAGGGCGTGGACGTGCCCGACGCGAGCGTGGCGATCGTGATCAGCGGCAGCGGTTCCGTGCGCGAGCACGTGCAGCGGCTGGGTCGGGTGCTCCGGCGCAAGGACGGCAAGCAGGCGGTGCTCTACGAGCTCGTCTCGGCGCGGACGGGTGAGACGTACACGAGCGAACGGCGGCGCGCGCACTCGGCTTACCAATGCTGAGCCCGGAGCACGTTCGCACGCGCCGGCGCGGCGACGAGCTCAAGCTCCTGCCGCTCGACGGCGCCCTGCGCGCGCGCGCCGTGCTGATCGCCGCCGAGCTCGTGGCCTGTGCGCGCGAGCACGTCGGGCGAACGCGCGACGAGCTCCACGCCGCCTGGTCCGGGATCGAATTCGGGCCGCGCGAGCGCCGCGTGGTCGCGGGGCTCGCCAAGCTGGTCGAGGACGGCGCGGAGTTCGAGGTCCAGGAGGGCGCCGATCCGGCCGCGCTGCGCTCGGAGGTGTTCCTGCTCGCGGCCGAGCGGCGCCGCTCGAGTGACTCGGATTTCGATCGGACGGCGCTGCTCGCCGAGGTCGCCGAGCGCCATGGCCTCGCGCCGGCGGCGCTGGAAGCGGCGCTCTACGCGGACCTGCGCGGTGCGCACCGGCTGGTCAAGTGCTCCGCTCCGGACCCGGAGGCGCTGGTGCTCGCCTACGAGCGCGCCCAGGTGCAGGCCGTGCTCTTGCGCGCGGTACGCGTGACGGCCGAGGTGCGCGCCGCGGCCGCCGACGGCTACCGCGACCTCTTCCGCCAGCTCAAGTTCCGGCGCTTGCTCCACCGCATCGAGCCGCTCGCCGAGGGCGGCTACCGCATCCAGATCGACGGCCCCTACAGCCTGTTCCAGAGCGTCGCGAAGTACGGCCTCGAGCTCGCGCTGATGCTGCCCGCGCTCGAGGGCATCGGCTCGCTCGAGCTCGTCGCCGAGGTGCGCTGGTCGGATCGCGGCAAGCCGCTCTTGTTCCGCCACCGCGCCGCGCAGAGCGGGGGCCGGGAGCGCGCCGCCGTGCGCACCGAGGTCGAGGAGCTCGAAGGCGAGCTCCGTGAGCTCGGTTCGACCTTTCGCGTGCGGCCCGCGGAGATCGTCCTCGACCTGCCGGGGGCCGGCGTGTGCGTTCCCGATCTGCTCATCGAGCGTGCGAGCGACGGCGCGCGTGTCTTCGTCGAGGTGCTCGGTTTCTGGAGCCGAGAAAGCGTGTGGCGGCGCATCGAGCTCGCGCAGAAGGGCCTCGCGGCGAAGACCCTGTTCGTCGTGAGCTCGCGCCTGCGCGTGAGCGAGGAGCTGCTCGACGACTCCGAGCAAGCCGCGCTCTACGTTTACAAGGGGCGCATCAACGCGCGCGCCTTGTTGCGCAAGGCGGAAGCGCTGCTCGAGCGGAGCTGATGGGGGTGCGGGCCCTGCTCCTCGTGTCCTCAGCCTGGCTAGCGTGCCGATCGGCGCACGCGCAAGGCGCGCCGGGGTCCGGAGAGACGGGTGAGCTCCGACCGGACGGCCCTCGTCTCGAATTCGTGTGGCGTGCGCCGGACGGCTGTTCGTCGCGCGAAGCCGTCCTCGGCCGAGCCGAGCGTCTGCTCGGGAATCCCCTCGAGTCTTCTCTGAAAGGTTCGCTGACCCTCGAAGCGACGGCAACGCAATTGGAGCCGGCAGCTTGGGAGCTTCGCTTGGCTTCCGGCGCCGCGGGCGCGCCGCCACGACTCGTGACGGCAGCCTCTTGCGAAGAGCTCGAACAAGTGGCGGCGCTCTTCATTGCGCTCTCGATCGACCCGACGTTGCACGTCGAGTCGCCCCAAACGTTCCCGGAAATCACCGGCCGCGCGAACGAGGAGAGCGGCACGCTCGGCGCTCCGAGCGCGGGGGAGCCGAACCGACCGGCGCCTCCAGCGGAACGTGACGAGGCGCCCCCCCGAAGCGCGACCCGTCCCGCCGAGGCGGCGCCGCTCAGGGTACGACCGCTCGCCGCGGCCTCGGCTGCCTTTGCTCTCGGCGCTCTACCGGGCCTGGCGGTCGGCGTGAGCGGGGAAGGCGGCGTCGCGCTGAATCGCCTCAGCCTCCGCGCGCTCCTCCGCTACTTCCCCCGACAACACGTTGCCGTCACGCCCCAAAGCGGGGGCGATCTTACCCTGGCTGTCGCCGGCGCGCGGGCGGTGTACGCCCTCGCCGAGGGTGTTCCTGAAGTCGCGCTGTCGGCGGGCGTTACCCTTGGTTGGATGCACGGCTCGGGAACGGGAGTGCAGAACCGGGACTCGGGGGACTTGCTGCTGATCGCGTTCGAGCCAGGCGCCCGCGCGGGATACGCCGTCGCGCCGAGCTTTCGGCTCGTAGCCGACGCTGCACTCACGCTCCGGGTGAACCGGCCGCGGTTCGTGCTGGAAGGAATCGGGGAGGTACACCAGCCGTCGCGCGTTGGAGGGGAGTTCGGCCTCGGGGCCGAATGGTGTCCGCCGTGAGGCAGGCCCGGTCGCATTTTCTCACGAGCGGCCAGGCAAGCCGCCACTCATGGAGAACCAGTGGACCAATCCCAGGGTATGCCGCTGTCGGGGTCAGCCGCGCCGGCACACCTCGAACTGGACGCCGTCTACGACGCGCACTTCGAGTTCGTGTGGCGCAGCCTGCTGCGTCTGGGAGTGCCGCCGGACGCCATCGACGACGCAGTGCAGGACGTCTTCCTGGTGGTCCATCGCAGGCTCGTCGAATTCGAGCAGCGCTCTGCCCTCAAGACCTGGCTGTTCGGGATCGCTCTCCGGGTAGCACGCGAACACGCGCGGCGGCGGCGGCGACACGGGCCTCCCCAAGAGGACGGCGCCGAGATCGAGGACGAGGACGCCCCCGATCCGCTCGAGCAGGTCGTCCGCAGCGAGGCGCGGGACTTGCTCTACGCGCTGATCGCGGAGCTCGACGAAGAGAAGCGCACCGTTTTCGTCCTGGCGGACATCGAGGGCATGAGCATGCGCGAAATCTCCGATGGCCTCGGCGTCAACGCGAATACCCTCACGTCGCGCCTGCGCGCGGCCCGCAAGCAATTCGAAGCGGCCCTCGCACGCCACCGCGCGCGCGGCACCACCTCCGGAGCGGCAAATGAGTAGCGAGCTCAACGACGACGCCCGCAGGCTGATTCACGATGCGCTGGGCGCGGAGCTGCGCGCGGGAGACGCACGGCGCGAGAAGCTGAAGCGCGCGCTGCTCTCGCGCGCGGCGCTGGTCGGTGCGCCGGCGGCAGTCGCGTTGGGAGCATCGGAGGCAGCCGGCTCCGGCGCGGCGGCACTGCCGGGCGCCGCGGGGGCGCTGC